>JBIQHO010000356.1:0-3481 GCA_044508545.1 Bradyrhizobiaceae bacterium
ATGAGATAGACGGAGTCGCCATACAGCGTGTAGTCCACCGCGGTTTCCGGCACGGTGATCACCGCCGGCTTGTCCGGCAGCACCACCGTCGTGGTCGCGAACATGCCCGGCTTGAGGATGCCGTCCGGATTGCCGATCGTTGCCTGCACGCGGATGTTGCGGGTTTCGGTGGAGATCTGTGGCTCGATGGCGGTGATCTTGCCGTCGAAGGTCCTGCCCGGATAGGCATCGACATTGACCCGCACCGTCTGCCCGACCGCCAGCGTGCCGCTGTCCTTCTCGGTCACGGTGAAGTTGGCGAACAGTGACGACAGATCGGTCAGCGACACGATCTGCGTTCCCGCGGTGAGGAACTGGCCGACCTCGACGTGGCGCACGCCGAGCACGCCATCGAACGGCGCGCGGACCAGCTTCTGCGAGATGATGGCCTGGGTTTTGGCGATGCCGGCATTGGCCTGATCGTAGGCGGCCTGCGCCTGATCAACGGTCGCCTGCGGGCCGAACTGGCGCGCCGCCAGTTGCTTGGCGCGATCGAGCGAAAGTTCCGCCACCTTGGCCTGGGCCTGATAATTGGCAAGGTCGGCCTGCTCCGGCCGGTCGAACAGTTGCACCAGCGGCTGTCCCTTGGTGACGCGGCTGCCGGCGGTGAACAGGATGTCGGTGACGCGGCCGTTGACGTCCGAGGTGACGTTGACCTGATGCACGGCGGCGAGTTCACCGACCGCGCGCAACAGGTTCGGGATCACTTCGGACTTGGCCTCGGCGGCGCTGACGGTGACCGGCGGCGGCTTATTGTTGGCGAAGAACTGCGCGATCATGTGGCTGCGGAAGGCATTGAAGCCGACCACCCCGCCGACCAGGATCGCCAGCAGGATGCCGACGATGATGAACCAGCGCAGCCGCCGGACCGGCTTGCTGCCGCGAGGCTGCTCGCCGGGTCCGCGCGCGCCGGGGTCGTGCGCGCCAGGATGGTGTGTGGTCTGCTCGGCTGTGGATGGCACGTTCGATTCCGTCGCTAGTGTCATGTCATGCACCTTCCGCGATTGTCTGCGGCATGTGGTCGGGCGCGAGGTCACGGTCGAGATACGTGGCGATCGCCCTTTCGTTCAATCCGATTCCGCGAAGGATGAATTCGCAGACCTGCCGCTCGAACCGGGCGGCCTCTCCGTAAGCTAAGCAATCCGTCGCCGGAAGCCGCGTCAGCACCAGTTGCAGCACCAGATGGTGCGCGAACCAGAACAGATTGATCGGCCGCTCTCCAACCACCGATGCTTCCCCCGCCGCAACGGTGCGTTCGAGCGAGGCGATGAAAAGAGGGCCGACCAGGTCTCCGATCTTTTCATACAGAACCCGTGCGAATTCGCCGTCGTCCAGTTGGCTGGTCACCAGTAGTCTGAGTCGCTGGGCTTCCTCCTCGTCCGGCGATTCCGACGTCCGAAGAAAATGTCCCACCATGCCGCGGACCAGAACCACCAGCGTTTCAGTCGATGGCGCCAGTCCGAGCAGCGCCGTCAGCCTCGGGTCGGCCTCGCAGGCGTCCGCCAGAATCGCGGCGTAAAGCGCGGATTTAGTCGGAAAATGCTTGAACAGCAATCCTTCCGAAATTGAGGCGGCGGCGGCGATGCTTTTTGTCGTCGTTCCCGCGAAGCCGGTTCGCGCGAAACAACGCTTCGCCGCTGACAGGATCAGTTCCCGCCGCAAATGACCGGTCATGCGAATGTGGCCCATTCGACGTGAGTAAACACTCACCAAACAAATGTCAAGCCGCTTGCTGCAACGCACCACAACTCTGGCGGATGACATTGGTTCCGGGCGGTGCCACCGCCCTCTCAAGGCGCTATATTCCCGGCAAAACGAGACGCGGCATGATGGAACCTGTACGCGACCTGACGGCGAATGAACTGGCCGAAGATCCCGCCGCCAGAGAGCTGGCAGCGAATTTCGATATCGAAAAGCTCACGCCGGCATTCTACGCAGACCCCTACCCGACCTATCGTGCGCTGCGCACGTTCGCACCGGTGAAGCGGCTGCCCAACGGCGGCTATTTCCTCACCCGCTACGACGATCTCGTCACCGCCTACAAGACGACGCGCACCTTCAGCTCCGACAAGAAGCGCGAGTTCGCGCCGAAATACGGCGATTCGCTGCTCTACGAGCACCACACCACGAGCCTCGTCTTCAACGACCCGCCGATCCATACGCGGGTGCGCCGCCTCATCATGGGCGCGCTGTCGCCGCGCGCCATCGCCGAAATGGAGCCCGGCCTGATCGCGCTGGTGGACCGCCTGCTCGACGCGATCGAAGCCAAGGGCCGCGCCGAACTGATCGAGGACTTCGCCGCCGCGATTCCGGTGGAGGTGATCGGCAACCTGCTCGGCGTGCCGCACGACGAGCGCGGGCCGTTGCGCGACTGGTCGCTTGCCATTCTCGGCGCGCTCGAACCGGTGATCACGCCGGAGGCATTCGCGCGCGGCAACAACGCAGTGCGCGATTTTCTCGCCTATCTCGAAACGCTGATCGCGCGCCGCCGCGCCAGACCCGGCAATCCCGAGCGTGACGTGCTGACCCGGCTGATCCAGGGCGAGAGCGACGGCGAGCGGCTGAGCGCCAAGGAACTCCTGCACAACTGCATCTTCCTGCTCAACGCCGGCCACGAAACCACGACCAACCTGATCGGCAACGGCCTCGTCGCGCTGCTCGACCATCCCGAGCAAAAAGAGCGGTTGATCGCAGAGCCCGGCCTGATCAAGACCGCGGTCGAGGAAATCCTGCGCTTTGAAAGCTCGAACCAGCTCGGTAACCGCATGACGACCGAGACCGTCGAACTCGGCGGCGTGACGCTGCCGCCGCACACTTCCGTGACGCTGTGCATCGGCGCCGCCAACCGCGATCCGGCGCAGTTTCCCGACCCCGAGCGCTTCGATATCGCACGCACGCCCAACCGCCATCTCGCCTTCGGCACCGGCGTCCATCAATGTGCCGGCATGGCGCTGGCGCGGCTGGAAGGCGCGATCGCGATCTCGCGTTTCCTCAAGCGCTTTCCGCGCTATGAGCTGGCGGGCGAGCCGGTGCGCGGCGGCCGCGCCCGCTTTCGCGGCTTCACGCGCGTCCCGTGCCGACTCGGCGCGTGACGCATTCGAGAGACTTCGTGCCGCTTCTCATCACCGAACCATCCTTCTACGCCGTTGCGATACCGGCCGTGATCCTGCTCGGCGTGTCGAAGGGCGGATTCTCCGGCGTCGGCACGGCGGCGACGCCGCTGGTCGCACTCTATCTGCCGCCGCTCGAAGCCGCCGCCCTGATCCTGCCGGTGCTGATGACCCAGGACCTGATTTCGCTTTACGTCTATCGGCGCGACTGGGACCCGACCAACCTGAAGATCATGCTGCCCGGCGCGCTGGCGGGCATGACGCTGGCGTGGCTGACGGCGTCCTATGTCTCCGACGATACCATCCGCATCATCGTCGGCGTGGTCGGCTCG
>JBIQHO010000357.1:0-3472 GCA_044508545.1 Bradyrhizobiaceae bacterium
GGCCGACTGCACGGCGATGTCCCCCGCATGTGCGAATGTCCGAGCCATAGCAAGCCCATGCCTGAGTTGCCTCCGGTCACCAACGCGACCTGACTTTCAAAATTGTACGTAACGCTCATCGATCCATGCTTATTACTTAGCAACGGATGGAGCCGAGATGGTTTGCCGCCGGCACTCGCCTTGCAGCGTGCGCGTCATCCCGACGACTGAGCGCCTCGCCTGCCCCACCCGAAACGCGCGCGTGCCATTCGCTGCGCGATCAACCATTCCGGCTCCCTCGGCGGTCGCGCCGTACCTCCCAGTAATGGATAAAAACGGACGCTAGCGGGCGGGCACCCCGCCCCGAAAGACACAGATGGTCCCTTCTCACGAGCCAGTTTCTTCAATTGTCTGTAAGATGTTGATTTTATTGGTGGGGGAGGTAGGACTCGAACCTACGAAGCCATGAGGCGGCTGATTTACAGTCAGCTCCCTTTGCCACTCGGGACACTCCCCCGTAACCATCGGATGTCATCCACTGAAGAAAGTGGCCGGACCGACCCTGGATGACATTGAAGGCACCTGCCCGGATACCGGGCCTACGGTTGCGCGCGTTTATGAGCGTAGCGGCCCCGCAAAGTCAACCGACAGCAGCCGGGATTACGGACTTCCGCGCATCCAACGGTGGAAATTGCCATTGTTTCAGGCCCGTGAGACAAGCACGCATGAGCGAGCGAGATCGAGGAGCGCGATTCCGGCGGGATTCCCGGCCATGGGGAGACAACCGCGCCGGAAAGACCGGTAACCGGAAGCGCCCCCCCGGACGGGATTCGGCACGAACTGGCCGCGAGACCGGCGCCCACAGTCCGGCGATCCTTTACGGCTGGCACACGGTGACAGCCGCGCTGGCCAATCCCCGGCGAACCATCCGAAAGCTGCTGCTCACCGAGAACGCCGCGCGACGGCTCGCGGATGAAAACATCGACACGCAGATTGCGCCCGAGATCGTGCGCCCGGCGACCATCGACCAGCGCCTCGGCCCCGACGCGGTGCATCAGGGGCTGCTCGCCGAAGCCGATCCCCTGCCCTCGCCGGATATCGACACGCTGGCGCAGGAAGGCATCGTGCTGGTGCTCGACCAGATCACCGACCCGCACAACGTCGGTGCGATCATGCGCTCGGCTGCGGCATTTGCGGTGAAGGCGATCGTCACCACGGCGCGCCACAGTCCCGAGGCCACCGGCGTGCTGGCGAAATCCGCCTCCGGCGCACTGGAGCTTGTACCGCTCGTGCTGGTGCAAAATCTGGCGCGGGCGCTGAGCGAACTGAACGACCGCGGCTTCATGACCGTCGGCCTCGACAGCGCCGGGAACGAAAACCTTGCCGCCATCTCTTTGCGGCAACCGCTCGCGCTGGTGCTCGGCGCCGAAGGCAGGGGTCTGCGCCAGTTGACGCGGGAAACATGCAGCGCGGTCGCGCGCCTCGACATGCCCGGCGACATCAAGAGCCTCAACGTCTCGAACGCCGCAGTGCTCGCGCTCTATATCGGCGCCAGCCGTCTCGACCTGATGCGCTAGAGCATTTTCGAGCGAAGTGGATACCGGTTCGCGTGAAGAAAACGCGTCAAATCAAAATCATGGAGCCCCGCTTCTGATTCCATCAGAAGCGGAAAGGCTCTGACGGCACAAAAACGCCCGCTCGCATTGCGATTGCGAACGGGCGTCTTTTTTAGAAGCGCGGCCTGTCAGTGGTGGCCGTGCGCTACCGGGTGATGGCGGCCATGGCGATGATGCCGCGTTCCCTGGACATGACCATGGCGGTGCGGCGCGTGGCCATACCGGAGGCTATGACGATGGGCGTGATGCCAGCGATAGCTGTACACGACCGGGCCGGTCACGGGCGCGCCGTCATAGTAGTGATGCATGGCATGGGCATAACGGCCGCCATCGTAGGGATAGTAATAAGGACGGCTGTAGGCGTTCCATCCGGAAACGGCGGCTTCTTGATAGGTCGGCACCGGCGCGAAGTTGCCCGGACCGCTGAAGGTCGGCCCCTGATTGACATAGAAATACTGCGTTGGAGAGGGCAGACGTTCGTAGGCGGCGATGCCGTATCCCGCGCAAGCACTGTAAGCCCAGCACGGTGAGCACCCCGTGCCTGTGAACAGCCCGCCGCACGCCATCGCCGGCGCAGCGCTTGCCGCAACCACGGCTGCGGCGGCAACCAATCCCGAGATCATCTGACGCATCTACTCTCTCCTGTTCTACCTGTTCTTCTTGAAGCTCGGTTTTACGGTCCGGGTCTGCGGAACTGCGGGATGCGGTGCGAATCCTGCGGCCGCCCGGTGGATCCGATCTCGGGTGCGACGATGATCGCAGGAGGCGTCAGCGGGATATCGGATTGCGCGGGCGTCGGGTCGGAGCGGGCCGACCAGGACTGATGAAAACTTTCAGCCCGCGGCGGCAGCTTGCGATTGGCGGGAGGCTCGATTTCCAGACGACCGTAACCGGGCCTCTGGCCGAGGCTTGGATAATAGTGACCGACGTACGGCTCCGGATCGATATAGCGTCCCCCATACACCGTGGGCTGGACGTGAATCCTTCGGGCGAGGCCCCAGTCGCCCTCGACGACCGCATAGGAGGCGTCGATGCCGTTGATCACGATCGGAACGCCGGGGCGGCCGGGAATCACGATCACCGGACCGCTGTCGGCGAAAGCGGTCAACGGCGCCCCGATCAGAAGGGCCAGCACAAGTCCAGGTCCGATACGCATCACAAGAGTCCGGTTTTCCCGCCGACCCTAGTCGAACCGGCGACGGCAAGGGTTAAGGCCGCCGCGGAAACTGCCGGTAAGCCTAATGTGCAAGCCTGCGCCGGCAATCAATTGCGAAGCATTCCGCTATCGAAATGTTAACAGGGCGGACGGCGTCGGGGTTCCTGCAACGAGCAGAACCAGATCACCGAGCAGGCCACAAACAACGCGATGGCAAGCGCGAGCTGCACGCCCTTGTCACCGGTGTCGGCATCGTGTCCATGATGGAAGCTTCAACGTTTCTATCTATAGCGTTTCGAGAGAAGCATGTCCTCGAGCTTGACCCGAGGATGGATGCCGGATCGCGTCAAAAAAGTCGTGTTAAATCAAAATCATATAACCAACTTCTGATTCCATCAGAAGCCGGAAGGCTCTAAGTCCCGCTCGATAGTTTTCCGGAGCGCCTCTGGGGATTCAGGAGTCTCTTACGATTGCGGGGCGCGGCTCGATCGGCCGCATGAATCAGCAACCCGTCATGCCCGGCCTTATGCCAGGCATCCACGCCTTTGGAATTTCAGCGAAGGAAAACGTGGATGGCCGGGAGACCAGTGAGCGAAGCGACGCCGTTCTTCGAACGGCTATGCCGGCCCATAACGGATCAGTTTGTTTAGCAAACCGCTTTCACGCAAGAAAGCCCCGACCGGTCGGGTCGAGGCTCTCTCAACCAAGCCTTCTTACTTGA
>JBIQHO010000358.1:0-3472 GCA_044508545.1 Bradyrhizobiaceae bacterium
GCATCGGGCGCCGTCTTCACATCAACCATGACCGGCTCCCAGATAGGCTTCCTTGACGCGCTCGTCCTTGGTCAGGTCGGCATAGACGCCCTCCGCCAGAACCTTGCCGCGCGTCAGCACCGTGATGATGTCGGAGAGGTTGGCCACCACGTTGAGATTGTGTTCGACCATCAGGATGGTGTGGTTCGCCGAAATCCGCTTGATCAGCGCCGCGATCTTGTCGATGTCCTCGTGGCCCATGCCGGCCATCGGCTCGTCGAGCAGCATCATCTCGGGATCGAGCGCCAGCGTGGTCGCGATCTCCAGCGCGCGCTTGCGGCCGTAGGGCATTTCCACCGCCTGGGTGTTGGCGAACTCGCTCAGGCCGACGTCCTCGAGCAATTCCCTCGCGCGCGAGTTGAAGCGGTCGAGAATCGACTTGGAGCGCCAGAAATCGAACGAGGAGCCGTGCTGGCGTTGCAGCGCGACGCGGACGTTTTCCAGCGCCGTCAGATGCGGGAACACCGCCGAAATCTGGAACGAGCGCACCAGGCCCAGCCGCGCCACGTCGGCCGGCGCCATCGCCGTGATGTCGCGGCCCTTGTAAAGGATGCGTCCGGCGGACGGTTGCAGGAACTTGGTCAAGAGATTGAAGCAGGTCGTCTTGCCGGCCCCGTTGGGTCCGATCAACGCATGAATGCTGCCGCGACGTATCTTCAGATTGACGTCACGAACCGCAACGAACCCGGCGAACTCCTTGGTCAGCCCCTGGGTTTCGAGAATGAACTCGTCGGCCAATCAGTTTCCCCCTCAAGCCCTCGCGCGTTGTGCTCCGCGCCCGGCCTCATCAATATCAACAGCCCGGCCCGGCCGACGGCGTCGTCACCGTGGCGGCAGGCGGTCCCCTTCGGGGCGGACTATGCCGCCATTGCCCGGTGCCGCGCAAGGCACAAGCAATAAGACCTTTTTCCAACGCCGGACCACACGGACGCAGTTTCGTCGCGACGCAGCATCCGCTTCGCCGGGAACGGCTATAGCGGCAAGGGCATCCAGCGTCCAGCGCCGATTTCCCGTCTATGACACCGTGTCGCGAGGCCATGTTCCATCGCCCCCGCCTCGCCGCCGCCGCGCGCTATCCCCGCGGCGCGAACGCTTTCGCGTAGATCTCCGGCTTGAATCCGACCACGATGCGCCTCGCCGTCTCGACCACGGGGCGCTTGATGAGCGAGGGTTGCGCCAGCATCAGCGCGATGGCGCGGCGCTCGTCGAGATCGGCCTTCTCGGCGTCGGACAGTTTGCGGAAGGTGGTGCCCGCGCGATTGAGCAGCACCTCCCAGCCGGCCTCGCCGCACCAGCGCGCGAGCCGCGCCTTGTCGATGCCGTCCTGCTTGTAATCATGGAAGCGATAGGCCACGCCGTGCGCGTCCAGCCAGGCGCGCGCCTTCTTCATGGTGTCGCAGTTCCTGATGCCGTAGATGGTCACAGTCATGGGATATCCGGCCGCTCCGCCCTCGCCTCGCGTTGTCGGCCCGCGTTGTAGAGGGCGGCCGCGCCGGCGGCAATCTCCCGCACTTCGGAAGCACAGCGGATTATCATGATACCATATCATGACCGTCCCGGATCGGCTGCCGGCGGCCCGTCCCTCGCGACCGATCGCCCTCTCGCGCGCCGATTTGCCCCGCCGCGCGGCGCGTGATACCGGGGCGCATCCCCATGCCGGGCAAGCGCCCGAGCCTGTTCGAGACACCGGGAACCGGCCCATGTCCCATTCCTTCGCGCCACGCCCGCTGGTGATCGCGCCGTCGATCCTCGCCTCCGACTTCGCCCGCCTCGGCGAGGAGGTCCGCGCGGTCGATCAGGCCGGCGCGGACTGGCTGCATCTCGACGTCATGGACGGCCACTTCGTGCCCAACATCTCGTTCGGCCCGGATGTCATCAAGGCGATGCGGCCGTACTCGAAGAAGATCTTCGACGCGCACCTGATGATCGCGCCGTGCGATCCCTATCTCGAAGCCTTCGCCAAGGCGGGTTGCGACCACATCACCGTCCACGCCGAAGCCGGACCGCACCTGCACCGCTCGCTGCAATCGATCCGCGCGCTGGGCAAGAAGGCCGGCGTCTCGCTGAACCCGGCGACGCCGCTCTCGGCCATCGAATACGTGCTCGACCTCGTGGACCTCGTGCTGGTGATGTCGGTCAATCCCGGCTTCGGCGGACAGGCTTTCATTCCGGCGATGGTCAACAAGGTCACCGACCTGCGCGCCATGGTCGCCGGCCGGCCCATCGATATCGAAGTGGACGGCGGCGTGGTGCCGGACGTCGCGGCGCGGCTCGCGGCGGCGGGAGCCAACGCGCTGGTCGCGGGCTCGGCGGTGTTCAAGGGCGGCACGCAGGCGAGCTACAAGGCCAACATCGACGCCATCCGCCACGCCGCCGCGATGACGCGGGGCGAGATGGTTTAGATGTAGGACTGCTTATAAGCGCCCTCGGCACAAGCGAGAATAAGGAATTTTTCCCGCGCAGGTTAAAATTATGACAGCTTCTGAACTACCAAGTTCTCCTCTAGAAATTCTACAGCTTTTCTATCGTATGCTCGATCGCTTCTTTGGAATGTATGTCGACGCTTGCAGTGGATTCCGACGGTACTCCGAGGAAATGGCACTAGTGGCTGCAAGAATGCCCGCCAAAAGTCGCGCGATGCCAATCCTCTTTCTTAGCAGCGATGTTAACGACCCGAATGACAAGGATGCCACATACAATCATTCGGAAACCGTTGACAGAGTCATATATCGCAATCAGCCAAATGGAGAAAACCAACTTCTGTTGGCACAATCGCTTATTGTCTTTATCTATTCAATTTGGGATTCAGAAATTCGCCCTGCCTACAGCAAATCTCTTGGACTGAATCAAGATGATATAAAATCAGATACTATGGGCGATCTACGATTATATCGACACGCAATCATACATTCTAATCTTATCTTACAAAAGAAGACAAAGAAACTCCCGTTCGTTTCAGTTGGAAACGCAATTGCGCTAACTGAAAAGCAAGTAACAGATATGCTGACGATGATTTTTGATGATCTAGCTCTTGTGCATGAACGATTGACTGGAGAGAAAGTTTCTTTGCGCTTCGAACGTCTATTAAATAAGCCAAACGAAAGTTAACAACCCGATGATCCCGCGCTACACCCGCCCCGAAATGGCTTCGATCTGGGAGCCGCAGACCCGCTTCAGGATCTGGTTCGAGATCGAGGCGCACGCCGCCGACGCGCTGGCGGAGCTGGGGGTGATCCCGAAAGAGGCCGCGAAAACCATCTGGGCCAAGGCGAGGGACGCGACCTTCGACGTGGCGCGCATCGACGCCATCGAGCGCGAGACCAAGCACGACGTTATCGCGTTCCTGACGCATCTTGCGGAAATCGTCGGCCCCGAGGCGCGCTTCGTGCATCAGGGCATGACCTCGTCTGACGTGCTCGACACCTGCCTCAAC
>JBIQHO010000359.1:0-3470 GCA_044508545.1 Bradyrhizobiaceae bacterium
AATTGTTACGCCGAGAAAGCTTGCGTCCTTCCCGCCGTAGGCTTTCGGCATCGTCATTCCAGAGATTCCAAGCTCCCTGAGCGCTCGGGCATGACCGAACGGGTATTCTTCGGTCCTATCGATCTCTGCCGCCGCTGGTCTCAACAAACGATCGGCAAGATCTTTGACACGCTCCCGGATCTCCTCATTCGAGAACGTCGAAGAACTAAGAGAGACTGTCATCTCGTTCCTTCCCTGCTGAACCCGTCGCGGAGTTCTTGGTACAATCGCTAACGCAATTGCCTTTTTGCATAAAGTGCATTATTTGCAGAATTTCAGTTGAAGAATGTGCATCAATGAAAAACGCTTGAGGATATTGCAAGTATGGACAAGCGATCGCTCGAATCCTTCATCGCCGTCTATCGCTCGGGATCCTTGGTGGAAGCTGCCGAGCGTCTCAATATTTCTCAGTCGGCATTGTCCCGGCGCATTACGGAATTCCAGCACAGGCTGGGCTTGTCTTTGTTCGAGCCATCCGGGAGAGGACTGGTCGCAACAGGCGATGCGGAGAATCTCTTGCCGCTTGCGCTGGCGGCGTTGGAAAGCATATTGGCGCTGGAAGCGGCGGCGAGAGTGAATGGCGTCCGTCCAGCAATTCACCTCACCGTAGCGGCAACTGCGCATATGATTGAAACGACAGTTGCGGATTGTGTCGCCGAATTCATACGCACCCATCAGAACATCAAGATTGGGTTTCTGGAAGCTGGCGGCGTCGAGATCGAAGACCTTATTCTCAGCGGAAAAGCCTCACTTGGCATTACCGCCCGTCCCCGGTTTGATACAGGTCTCGTTGATCGTCCCATCATGCGATTGAATATCTTGGCGGGATGCTCGGAGCCTTTCACGACAAGCGAGGTTAGGAATGGCATCGATCTTCGTTCGCTCTGTCGCCGGAATCTCCTGATCCTGGATCGAAGACATCAGTCTCGATTGACGCTCGACGCGGCCTGGCGTCTTCTACAACTTACGCCAAGCATCCTTCACGAGGGCAGCACAGCGAGCGTTATCCTTGCTCTAGCGCGGGTCGGTCTTGGTACAGCGATCATACCGTCAAGCACGCGGACGGATCTTTACACGACAAAGATCACCGCAAACGGCGTCGCCCTTGGGATGGATCTGTCCGCGGTATGGGATCCAACGATGCGCTGGAGGGCCGAGGTGGAGGAACTGGCCAGTTCCTTGAGGAAATCCTTTTCGAGCCGCCATCCCTCGCGCCACTCCTCCAAGACCAGGCTCCCGGAGCGCAAGACCTAGCCAACCTCATGCACGGCGCTGAGCGCGAGATCGTCCCGACGACGCCGCGCGCATTGAAGGCGCGCAATCGTTGAATTCATGACATTCTCAGGGAGTCAATCATACCGGAGGCAGGGAATTGAAGACCGACAACACCGAAGCGGCCATTGACGGCGCGGCCTATCGCGCCATCGATACAATCTATCATTCCTACCTGACCGGTCTCATTCTCATGCTGGCATCGCGCGCCGGTCCGCAGCGTGCCGCCGAGGTCGTCTTCAGAACCTTTCGCCGGCAACAGCTTGCCCGCTTCCTGCCCGGGCTGACAAAGCTCGGTCTCGACCGCCTGCCGCACGCGGTGGCCTGCGCGCAATATCACTACCTCTCCAATCAGGTCGGCGGCGTGAAGGTCGAATACATCCCCGAGAACGACCGCAAGGCATGGGTGCGCTACCCGCCGCCCAGATGGATCTGGTGGGGAACGGCGGTCTGCGGCATTCCCTCCGAAGTGTCGCGCGCAGTTCTGAGAGGATGGCACGCCAACAACGGCGTGGTCCTCGGCAATCCGCGGCTGGGCTTCGTCTGCACCGGGCAGACGGTCGACGGGCAGCCGGGGCTGGAAGGCTACTACAAGGAGTGGGATCACGATCTTGCGCCGGACGAACGGCTGCAATTCTCGCCCGGAGAACAGTGCCCCGCGTTCGATCCGGCCCGCGCGCCCGGACTCCCGGACAATACCTGGCCGCAGGCGCGGCTTCTCAAGGTGCTGCGCAACTATTCGATGGAATACATCACCTCGATTGTCCCTGAGACGATCGCCGTGCTCGGCCCCGAGGAAGGCGGGCACCTTGCCGGCGCCGCCGCCCGGCTGATCGGGATGCATACTTTCGATGAGGTCGGGGCGCTGCTCGGCGATGTCGCGCCGGGCGCGGCCGGCTTCGCCGCCGCGTTCGCCCGCCTCGCGCGCGGGCAAGGCGACGACGCCGCGCTTCACCGCGACGGGGCCGCCACGATCGTCCGGCAGACCTCATGGCGGCTGATGGCGGAACGGGAAAACCTGTCGCCGGCGGTGTTCGACGCCTGGAACGGATTGTGGGTCGGGGCCGCGCTCGCGCACGACCGCTTCATGCGGGTCGAGGTGATCGAGCGACGGGACCATGGCGACGCCCACTGGGCCTGGCGATTCCGCTAGATCGGGATCGCCGGCGAACCTGAGCGCGCGCGATAGCGGAGACTCACGCGACCGCGCATCGCGGGCGCGGATCGGGCTTGCGGAGGGGGGTCCGGAGGGCTCCGTCGGATCGTTGCGGAGCTTTGAAAATACTTCAAAATTTTCAGATAATTGTCTGATTTTATGAGTGGAGGCCACGACCAGAATTGAACTGGTGTAAACGGTTTTGCAGACCGCTGCGTAACCACTCCGCCACGTGGCCCTTGAGGCGTTCTCTTATACGGCCGGCACGCGATAGGCAACCAACCCGGCGCTCAATGTCGGCGGCGGCGATAGTCGCGCCGCGGCTTCGGGCGGTCCGCCAATTCCGGCATCGTTGCCTGCACTTCGCGATAGCGCGCCAGCATCCGCTCGAAGCTGGCATTCAGCGCCGCCTCGATATCGGGCCGGTTCTCCAGATGCCCGACCAGCATCGCCGCCGCCTCGATGGTGGAGAGCCCCTCGCGGCGCGGCTCGCGGCGCAGCCGACCGTAGCGCGACGGCCGGGGCGGCGCGAGGATCACCCGCCGGCACTTCAGCATCCACGGATTGCGCCACCACAGCGCCTTGGCCTGGCTCCAGGTGCCATCGAGCAGGATGACGCCCTCGATGTCGCGCAAGGCAGCCCGCTGGTCGTCGGCCATGCCGCCCTTGCGGTCGAGCGCCACCACCGGCCGGTCGGCATCGAAGTCGGCCGCCCTGGCCGAGCCGAGATAGAGCACCGCCCAGCGCGATGGATCGACGGTATGTCCCAGCAGCTTGCTCAGGCTCGGCCATGACAGGCCGACCTTCACCACCGCGTCCTTGAAATGCAGCGCCGCCAGCCGCGCGGTGCCGAGCGCCCTGTCCTGCTCCTGCGGGTGCTGGAGGATCACCACCGACAGCCGGGTGTCGAGCGGCGCGACGCTGTCGCAGATGCACAGCGGCAGCGGCTTGCGGCAACGCTCGCATTCCGGAACCGGCTCGGGGATTTGCTTGGAAACGCTTT
>JBIQHO010000360.1:0-3466 GCA_044508545.1 Bradyrhizobiaceae bacterium
TGCAGCCGGCGCGGCATCTCGCTCGTCCCGGAAGACCGGCAGATCTTCAGCAACCTGACCGCGGAGGAAAATCTGCGGCTGGTGGAAGTGCTGCATCCGCCGGGGTTCTGGACCCGCGAGCGGGTCTATAGGCTGTTTCCGCGGCTCGCCGAACGGCGCAAGGCCAACGGCATTTCGCTGTCCGGCGGCGAGCAGCAGATGCTGGCCATTGCGCGCTCGCTGCTGGCCAATCCACGCTATCTGCTGCTTGACGAGCCGACCGAAGGGCTGGCGCCGATCATCGTCGATGCGATCATCGCGGCGATTTCCGAGATCAATCGGCAGGGGACCGCTATCGTCCTCGTCGAACAGAACTTCAAGGTGCCGCGGTTGCTGGCGCGTTATTTTCACCTTATCGATAGCGGACGCCTGACATGGCACGGGGACGCAAGCAAGGTCGATGAAGCGCGCGATCTGCTGATCGTGAGACGGACGTGATACTTTTGAAGGTGCGAAAATGAGCATGTCGATTGATACCAAGGACTGGGTCCTCCCCCGCATCCTTCAGGAGCAGGGACAGTCCCGTCCTCAGGCCGTATGGCTGAAAACGGTGGATGGCGACGAACTGACATTCGGCGACGCGGCGCGCGATGCGCGGCGTATCGCCGGTTTCCTGGCCGGCTTCGGGGTCAAGCCGGGCGATACGGTTGGGGTCATGATGCCCAACGGCATCGACATCGTGCGCGCCTGGCTCGGCGTGACGACGTATGGCGCCATCGCCGTGATGCTCAACACCGAACTCAGCGGCGCCTTCCTTCAGCACCAGTTACAGAACTGTGGCGCGCGCATCGTCATCGTCGATCCGTCGTTGCTCGACGTCGTTCTCGACGTCGCCGGCAAAGTCGATACGCTCGATTGCCTGCTCATCGCTGGCGACACGCCTCCGTCAAGCCGCACGGGTTGCGAACTGGCTTCCTGGAACGGCTGGCGCGACACGCCGCCCTACGACGGCCCGCTGCCCTCGGGACACGATGTGGCGTGCATCATGTACACCTCCGGGACCAGCGGCCCGTCCAAGGGCGTGCTGATGCCGCACGCTCACTGCACCCTTTACGGGATCGGCCAACGCGAGTCGCTGAAGCTGACCGAAAAGGACTGCTTCTATATCTGCATCCCGCTGTTCCACGCCAACGGACTCCTGATGCAGTTGGGCGCAAGCTTGCAGGTCGGAATCCCGGCAGTCATCAGGCAGCGGTTCAGTGCTTCCGAATGGATCAATGATATCCGCAAGCACGGCTGCACCGTCACCAACGCGCTCGGGGCGCTGGCGGCGTTCGTGCTGGCGCAGCCCGAGCGGGAGACGGACCGGACACACCAACTCCGCGTCATTTGCAACGCCCCCAACCTTCCGGCGCACGACGCCGCGTTTCGGGAACGCTTCGGAATCATGGACGTTCTTTCCGGCTTCGGCATGACCGAAGTGAACATCCCGATCTGGGGGCGGCTCGGCCGCTCCTGTCCGGGTGCGGCCGGCTGGGTTCTGGACGACTATTTCGAAGTGATTATTGCCGATCCGCAAACCGACCGGCAGATGCCGGCCGGCGAGCTTGGCGAAATCCTGGTGCGCCCGAAGGTGCCGTTCGGCTTCATGGCCGGATATCACAACATGGCGGAACGCACCGTCGAAGCCTGGCGCAATATGTGGTTTCACACCGGAGACGCCGCGATCATGGACGCGGACGGCCTTGTCACCTTCGTCGACCGGATCAAGGACTGCATCCGGCGGCGCGGCGAGAATATCGCGGCGACCGAGGTCGAGGCCGCGATCGGAGATCTCGACGGGATCGAGGAAGTGGCAGCCTATGCCGTGCCCTCGCACATTCCCGGCGGCGAGGACGAACTGATGCTGGCGATCGTGCCGGTGGCGGGAACGACGCTGGACGTTGCGGCTGTCGTCAAGCACGCCGACAATGTGTTGCCGCGGTTCGCCGCTCCCCGCTATATCGAATTCGTCTCCGAACTTCCCAAGACCGCGACGGGCAAGGTGCAGCGCGCGGCCCTGCGCAAGCGGGGGGCGTCGCAAGCCTGGGACCGGGAGGCCGGCGCCTGACATCATCGGCGTCCGCCGACAGCGGGCGCGGCGTTCGCCGACCGCTCAGGCGGGCTTCGTGGTCCGCGCCGCCCGATCCGCCATCAGGCCATGGGTGATGAACTTCCGATAGGTTTCGACCGCATCGGATCGCGCCGCGTCGATATTCTTGCTTCGCGCCACCTGCTGCGAGACCACGTAGTCACGGGCCGAGATCAACAGATAGGCAAGCGTATCGAGTTCATTCTCGCCGTATTGCGGCAGTTCTCCGTTGTTCCAGCTCCGCTTGAGCGCGCGGCGATAGTGTACCAGAATGTTGTCGATGTGCTTTCGATAGGCATCCGGCGCGGCGGTCGGCGCTTCATGCAGCAGGCGGAAGAACCATGGCTGCTGTCGGACATAGTCCAGAAAGCCGTCGAAACCGCGGATCTCCACATCCACGATGTTCGAGGCGCCCTTGACGCGCGCGTTGAGGAATTGGAGGACTTCGGCGCCCTTGATCGGAAGCAACTGATCGAACAGTTCGTCGCGACTCTGAAAATAGGCATAGAACGTCCCGTGCCCCAGGTTGGCGCGCTCCATGATCCTGGAAATGGATGCCTCGGCGTAGCCGTATTCGCCGACGATCTCCGCCGCAGCGTCAAGGATCGCCTGGCGGGTCTGCTCCGATTTCTCGGCTCTCGTGAGCTTGCGGATTCGCTCGTTGGGGCCACGGGGCAATGGCGCGCGGTGGAGGCGTCGGGTGCGGCGTGCGATCTTGGTTGCAGGCATAACGATGGTTCGTCGCTCTCCATATCGGCAACGCTTTCCGCCGCCTCATCGCGAATCGTAAGTTTAACGCGCTTGCGGGTGGCGGACCAGTCGCCGGCAGGCCGGCGACTGGTCTTGTTCTGGGGACGCCGTCCCTTCCCGGTCCGTCGGCCCGCTATTTGAGCAGCGGACACGCCTTGTCGCTGAGCGGCCGCCAAGCCGCGTCGGGCGAGATCTCCGACAGGATCTGATAGTAGTCCCACGGCTCCTTGGCTTCCGACGGCGGCTTGATCCTGGCGATGTAAGCCTTGCGCATCAGGCGGCCGTCCTCGCGCAGCTTGACGTTGTCGCTGTAGAAATCGTTCACCGGCAGTTCCCGCATCTTCGCCATCACCTTTTCACGATCGCTCGTGCCCGCGGCCTTGATGGCTTTCAGCAAGTGAAGCGTGGAGCTGTACACCGCAGCATGAGCCTCGGCGGGCATGACCTTGTTACGGGCAAAGAAGCGCTCCGACCATTCGCGGGTCCGCTTGTCGAGATTCCAGTACCAGACGGTGGCAAAGAGAATGCCTTCGGCCTGCTGGTTGCCGAGGCCATGGGCCTCCGCGAGCAGGAAGGCCAGCGCGACAACCTGCTGGCCGGTCCTGG
>JBIQHO010000361.1:0-3465 GCA_044508545.1 Bradyrhizobiaceae bacterium
AGTGACGCGAATCCCGAAGCCGCTCTGAGCAACGTGATAGATGCAATTTCCAAATTCGGAGACCGGGCGGCGGTCATGCGCCGCCTGGAGGCCGAGGACGCCGCATCGAAAGCGCGCTTCGAAGATCAGGCGAAAGCGGAGTGGGACGCTCTGAAAGTGTTGCGCGAGACATATCTCGCGCAGTCGCCCGAAAACCGCGACATCGCGGCCCTGGATGCTGCAATCGACAAGCGGGCGGCGCTTTCCGACATGAAGCGAGCCGTCCACGATGCCGTTCTCAATATGGTCAGGCGTCTCGTGCCGGATGTGGCCAAGGCGACGGGACAGCCGGAGGAATGGGTCAAGCGGGCCTTGGCATATGTCACATATCCGGCCCAGCGCGATGCCCAGCATTCCATCGATCTTCATTTCGAGATGGAGGCGCTGGCATCGGAAGTCGATCCAGACAATAGCCTTTCCGGCGATGTGCTGAAACCAGGCGACGACGTCGAAGCCTGGTTCAAGCGGATGATGGCCGAGTCATGAGGATCGACCGCCGAAAGCGGTTCCTGAGACGATACAAGCGGCTAACACCAACTCAGCGGAAATTGGTAGAGGACGCGGTAGCCCTTTTTCTCTCCGATTGCTCAGCGGCGCGTCTCGATTTTAAGCAACGTGTGAACTCAAGATATCATTCGATCCGCGTCGGCACGAATGCGGACAATCTTCGGATCGCCATGCTGAAGATCGATGAAGACTTCTACGCCTTCGAGTTCATCGGCAACCACGACGACTTGAATTCGCTCGACCGGCAGGATCGATAGCTGAGTTTGTGGCGCGCCAGAGGCAGACTTGCTCTACGGGTAGGGCGTCTTTCCCTTCTGGTTGGTTGCCGGTTTCGGCGGCGGCTTCTCGAACACGATACCGCAATTCTTCTGGATCGAGGCGTGTTCGATGGCCTCCATCTCGCCCTTCAGGCGGGCGACCTCTGCTGCGGTGGCTCCGTCACCCTGGGCGAGGAAAGCCGCCGGCCAAAACAGCACAAGGGCAACGCCGACCGCTGCGGCGTCCTGGCCAGCCTTCTTGTCCTGCTGGCCGGACGCGGTGATAGCGCGGCTGGATACGTTCTGCGCTTCCAGCGCCAACTGCTCGCACGTCAGGTTCTGATACAGGATTGGCGACACGTAGCTAGCCTGGATATCGGCTGATTTCGAGGCGCAGCCAACGAGCAATGCAGCCGCGCCCAGCGTGGCAATATGGGTAATTTTCATGATTTCCCTCCGTCCCGCTGATCATCAAATCACCGGGACGGCGGCCTGTCCATCGGCAAGACGCCGCACGAAGCGCCCGAGAGCCCTATGGTCACCAAGCTCAGCAATCTGCGCCTCGCCGCGGAACTGGATGCGGACGGCTTCACGGCCGGCGCCACCGCGATCGAGCAGTCCAGCTCGCGCGCCGGCGCCGCGGTGAAGGGTCTCGGCGAATCCATCCAGCAGACAGATGTGAAGGTCGGCCGATCGGGAGACGGCATCCGTGCGCTGTCCATGCGCTATGTGGACGGCTTCGCCAACCAGGTAAAATACGAGCAGGGTCTACGCCGGATCAACGCTGCATTGGAGAAGGGGGCGATCGACCAAGCGCAGGCGCAGCAGCTCATCGCCGGCATGACCGCAAAGCTGGCGTTTGCCGGAGATGCCGCGCAACTTGCGGCGAGCGGCCAAACCCAGCTCGCGGGAATTGTTTCAGCGGTGAACCGCGACCTACAGGTCGAGACCGGTCACATCGATAGAAACACTGCGGCTTTGCTGCGAAATGCGGCGGCGTCGAAGGCGGCACGCGCTGCCAACGACAACGTTCGCGTGTTCAACACCGCCAACATCGCCGCGCAGTTCCAGGATATCGGAGTAACGGCGGCGATGGGGATGAGCCCCCTTCAGATCGCCTTGCAACAGGGTACGCAACTCTCGGCAATCTTCGAGCAGATGAAGGCCAGCGGTCAGGGTGTCGGCACCGCGTTGGCTGCCGCGATCACCAGCGTCATAAGTCCGCTTTCGCTTCTGACTATTGGTGCCGTCGCCGCGGGTGCAGCCATCATCCGATGGTTCATGAAGTCGGAGGACAGCGCCGACAAGCTTGAGAAGAAGCTTGAGGCTCATGCTGCCGCGGTGCGCATGATCAAGGATCTTTACGGCGAGACAGCCGCCGCCGCCGAGCGCGCGGGCAACGCCGGTGGCCTGGCGTTCTCCGCTGCCTCGATTAGGAGCGACGCTGCATTCTGGCAGCGGGAGCTGCAGCGTCAGGCCCAGCAAGTCACCGACAAGATGCGCGGTGACGGTATCCTGACGCGCGGCCTGTTCGGCTCGCTCGCAAACGTCAAGGACTTGCGCGCTGCTGCCGGGGATCTCACCGATGAAGTGGAAGCCCTGATCCGGTCTGCCGGCAATGGTAGCGCCGACTTCGACACCTTCAACCACAGCCTCGACGCCGCCTTCGAGACGGTGCGTCGATCCGGCAAGGACGTCACGGCCGCCTACAACGAGATCGAGCGCGTGAGGGAGGTCGCCCAGGCGGCATTTCAGGTCGGAGGCAAGTTTCAGGAGTTCGCTGGGCCGATCAACCAGTTGCAGGTGGGGATCGCCAGCAACAACGTCGACCTCGAAAAGTTCAACAGCTGGGTCGAGCAGATCGGCAAGCAGAAGGGTATCCAGAGCCAGGCGGATCAGGCCATCGCCCTCGGCGCCGAACTGGTGAAGATCGCTGGCTATCTCCAGCAGATCGAGAACGCGCGGTTCCTGAAGACCGAGCAAATCCGCGATCGGCTGGCATCCGAGCGCATGGACACCGGACAGTCCTATTTCCAGCAGCGGCAGCGCGAATGGGAGCTGGAAGACCGCATCCTCGACGCGCAAACCCAGCAGGTGAAGGCGCTCACCGACCAGGAGAAGATCGCCGCTGCGGGAGCGCTCGCCAAGGCACGCAATCCGGTCGAGGGCGAGCAGCGCCGCCGCGAAGTCCTGATTGCCGAGCGGCAGGAGCGCGAGCGCCTGGACGCGGCCTGGCGACAGGGCGAAATCCAGCGTGCCCGTGCGCGCGACGAAGATATCCTGCAGGCGCAACAGGAGTTTGAGCTGATCGGCAAGACGGTCGGTCAGGTCGCGGCCCTGGAATTCCAGTGGCAGGCGGAAGGAGCCGCACGCCAGGCGGCGGCAGAGGCTGGGCGCAAGATTGGCGATGACGAGCTTCGGGCCATCGGGGAACAGGCCGCGGCCGTTGGCGCCCTGGCGCAGAAATATGCCGAGCTTCAGCTCGTCAGGGGACTGCAATTCGATCGCGAGCAGCTCGGGCGCACCGATACCGAGCAGAAAGTAGCCGCCGCGATGCGCAGTCTATGGGGGGACGACTACCAGTCCCACATGAACGACGCGACCGCCGGGCTGATCCGCTTCAATATCGAACTGGAAAAGACGGGCGAGATTGGAAAGGACG
>JBIQHO010000362.1:0-3463 GCA_044508545.1 Bradyrhizobiaceae bacterium
AACCCAATACGATTCTTATGTAAGTCGGAAGATTCGGGAATTGCGTTGCCCCCACGAGTTTGGTTGCGAGGCCCTGGCGACTGCATACAGTCGTCGTCTCACCTCGATCCTCAACAACAGGGGGCACGTCATGCTCGAAACAAGAAAAGCTCTGTCGATTCTGGCTGTGGGTGGGGAGTGTCCGATTAACGGTGGATCCGACCTTGATGTCGGTTAGTTACCGTTCGGGGTGATGCGTCCTTCGAAGGTGATCGCAAACGCATTGAGCGCGGGCTTCCACCTCATTGCCCATCGTGCCTTACCTTTCCCTGTCGGGTCCAGAGCACGCGTGGCCAAGTACAAGCATTTGAGCGCCGCCTGCTCAGTCGGGAAGTGCCCACGCGCCCGTACTGCGCGCCTGTAGCGAGCGTTGACAGACTCGATCGCGTTCGTCGAGCAGATGACGCGCCTGATCTCGACGTCGTAGTCCAGGAACGGAACGAACTCACTCCACGCGTTGTCCCACATCTTGATAATCGCTGGATACTGCTGCCCCCATTTCTGCGTGAACTCAGCGAATCGTTCCCTGGCCGCAAACTCCGACGGAGCGGTGTAGACAGGTTTGAGATCACGCGCCATCGCATCCCAATATTTACGAGAGGCAAAGCGAAAAGTGTTGCGTATCAGATGAATAATGCACGTCTGCACCACAGCGAGTTCCCAGACGGTGTTGATCGCTTCAGGCAATCCTTTGAGTCCGTCGCACACAACGATGCAGACGTCCGCCACACCACGGTTCTTGATCTCGGTCAGGACCGAGAGCCAGAACTTTGCGCCCTCTCCGCCCTCGCCGGCCCAGATCCCGAGGATGTCGCGTTCGCCATTGACGGTGACGCCGATCGCGACATACATCGGCCGGTTGGTGACCTGCCCATCGCGAACCTTCACGTGCACCGCATCGATGAACATCACCGGATACACCCGATCAAGTGGCCGGTTCTGCCACTCCGTCATTTCCCCGACGACCTTGTCGGTGATCCGCGAGATCGTGTCCTTCGACACCGACGCTCCGTAAATATCTTGAAAGTGCGCGGATATCTCGCCGGTCGTCAAACCCTTTGCCGTCAATGACAATACGATCTCATCGATACCCGTCAAGCGTCGCTGACGCTTCTTAACAATCTGCGGGTCGAACGAAGAATCGACGTCCCGCGGGACCTCGATCTCCACCGGCCCGATCTCAGTGAGCACCGTCTTCGAACGGGTACCGTTCCTCGAGTTGCCGCTGCCCCGGCCGGCAGCATCATGCTTCTCGTAGCCCAAGTGCTCGGTCATCTCCGCGTCTAACGCGGTCTCCAGAACGTTTTTGGTGAGTTGATTGAGGAGTCCGTTCGGGCCCATCAACTCCACGCCCTGCTCCTTGGCCTGAGCCAGGAGCTGCTCGGCCAACTGCTTCTGATCCACCTCAGTCTCTGCCATGGGATCAAGTGTTTCGGTCATCGTCGATCCTTCCCGCCAAGCTCAGCTCGGCGTGTTGAATCAAGGACCGGATCCACCGTTATTCAGACAGTCCCATAAGAGACGACAACCTCGAGGAACCACGGGGCGCGGCAAATCACCTGGCCGGGCTCCTGCTGCGGATTCCGACCAATCGAATCATGATGATGTGAACGACGGTCGAAACCTGGTTCTGGCCCACTTTCCGTGATCAATTTTGACTACGTCAGCCGCTGAGGAGTATTCGTTTGCGGAGGAGGTCGAACCCGGCACGGCCGTACATCTGCCGTTTGAGCATCTTGATCCGGTTCACATGCCCTTCGACCGCGCCGGAACTATGCGGCAGAGTCAGTCCATTCAGGACCGCAGCGTGGTCGGCGTCGAGCCCTCGAGCGAAGCGATGCAAGTGCGGCAGATCATCAGCCGAGACGCCAGAGAGCCACGAGTTCAATTGTTTGCCCAGGCGTTCGGTGAGCATCTCCGCGAACGAAGTGACATGTCCTGCAGCTGCTTCGAGGTGTGGGCAGCTGGCGAGAACCTGTTTGAGCCTGATCTGCTCGTCGTCGGTGAGATTGTCTTCGGTGTCGCAATATCCACGAGTTAATTCGCCGCACTTTCGGAACTTTCGGTGTGGACGGTGGAGCTGCCCCTATCCGGCGAAACGGGCGAAGGTAGTCCCGGACGGAGCTGTAGCTGCCGCGATATCCCAATGCTCGAAGTTCTTCGTAGAGTGCACTAGCGGAGGTGTGTCCGTCGCCCAAAACGCTCGTGAAGGTATTCGGCGAACTCGTCCAACATAGTTGGCCGGCCGGCTCGCGGTGCTCCCAACAGCTCATCGACACTGTTCGCGTAGTAGAAACGACGAACGGCCTCCCGTGCCAGTCCGAGTTGCCGTGCGATAGTTCGGATTCCCATGCCTTCGTTCTAGAGAGTCTCGACCGCCTGGAAACGATTCTTCGTGCGGATGGCGAGTATCGAACTCTCCTGACGGGTGGTATGTACCTGCTCGGCGACCTGCTTCAGTTGTTCCGACGCAGTGCGTTCGATCGAAGGTTCAGCCGCTGACTCGGGCTCTTTCTTCAGGCAATAATGATGGGCTGCAACGGTTTTCTCCACAGCTTCAGCGACATCGCGCCGGATGCCGGGGGTGATGCCGTCGAGTTTGCGCTCCAACCACGTGTCGAACGCCAGCACTCGGTCGTCGTCGAGCAGCCCGAGTTCCTCCAAGTGTGCTGCGCACGCCAGGATACTTCGATTACCTCGGGGCTCTCGGCCTCGCCGTGGGCCTCGCCGGCGTGTTGCTCGCTGTCTCCCGCGGCAACGAGTGGGGATGGATCTCGCCGGCGACGCTGGGCGTGGGCGTAGGTGGCGTGGGGTGCTCGTACTGTGGGCCTGGTACCAGCTGCGCGCGCTCGAACCCCTCCTCAATCTTCGGGTCGCCGCGAGACCGGCCGTGCTGTTGACGAACCTGGCAGCGGTCGGTATAGGCTTCGCCCTCTACGGGTCGAACATCACCTTCCCCCAGCTTCTGGCACTTCCGGTGGCATCCGGCACGGGCTTCGGACTCTCGTTGCTCGGGGCCGCTTTGATCGTGATGCCGGCCGGTCTGGTGATGCTGCTAGTGTCGCCAGTCGCGGGACGCCTGTCACGCACCGTGGGCCCCGCGTGCTGCTGGTCTGTGGTTCCGGCACGCTCGTACTAGCGTACGGATTCCTGCTGTTCTCCTCCTCGGAGGTGTGGCACATCCTCGTGGCCAACGTCGGCGTGGGCGTCGGCCTGAGCTTCGCGGCCATGCCGATGCTGGTCATGCGCGCAGTGCCGGCCACCGAGACCGGTGCGTCGAACGGCGTCAACACGTTGTTCCGGTCGGTGGGGACGAGCACCGCGGCGGCAGTTCTGGGCGGGCACTGTCACGTTGTTGAACGCGGCAAACTGGGAGAATGTGGCGTGAGCACCTCAATGCTGTCGTACAAAGGGCACCGCTACC
>JBIQHO010000363.1:0-3458 GCA_044508545.1 Bradyrhizobiaceae bacterium
CAGTCGCGGCGGCGGTCCTGATGATCGTGGCAGCGTGGGAAGCGATTTCGCTGGGATCCGATTCGCACCGGGATGCGTAGGAGGCGACGCGCGGGTTCAGCATACCAGCGCGTGAACCGAAAACATCCCGTCGGGATCGGTCCATGATGCGATCGGCCTCCAGCCCGAGCCCTTCGCCAGCGCGGTGAAGCGGTCGATGCTGTATTTGTAGCTGCTTTCGGTATGGATGCTCTCGCCGGTGCGGAACGGAATGCTGCGGCCCTGCAGACGCACGGTCTGCGGCCTCTTGCTGATGAGGTGCATTTCGATCCGGTGGCGTTCGCGATTGTAGATCGCGCGATGGGTGAATGCGGACAGGTCGAAGTTGCCGCCGAGTTCGCGGTTGATGCGAGCCAGCATGTTCAGATTGAATCGCGCGGTGACGCCGGCGGCATCGTTATAGGCGTTGTACAACAGCCGTTCGTTCTTCTCGAGATCGACGCCGACCAGCATGTGCGCGCCTTCGCCGAGAATCCTGCAGGCTCCGCGCAGAAAGCGGCTGGCTTCGTGAGGCTCGAAGTTGCCGAGCGTCGAGCCGGGGAAGAAGCCTACCTTCGGCATCGCCCTGACCTGATCGGGCAGAGCGAACGGCGCGGTGAAATCCGCGGTCACCGGATAGATTTGCAGATGCGGGAAGTCCTTTCGCAGTCCTCGCGCCTGCGCGTTGAGAAAGTCTCCCGATATGTCGACCGGCACGTAGGCGGCGAATTCACATGCCTCCAGCAGCAGCCGCGCCTTGGTGGCGGCGCCGGCGCCGAACTCCACCAGCGCCGCATGCCTCGGAAGGATCGCAGCGATTTCCGCGGCACGCTCGCGCAGAATGCCAAGCTCGGTGCGGGTCGGATAGTATTCCGGCAGCCGCGTGATCTGCTCGAACAGTTCGGAGCCGGCGGCGTCGTAAAAATACTTCGGCGGAATCTGTTTCGGATGTTGCGTCAGTCCTGCGATGGCGTCGCTCGCGAATGCCGGTGTCGTCTGGTCGGGAACTGTCCCGGCCGAAGCGGCAGCGTGCAGATTCATGACAGCCTCCCTGGCGCGTCGCGACGCATTTCGGGTTGACGATGATCAGGTGTCGTAATCTGCGAGGCGCAGACCGGTGAATTGCCAGCGGTGGTGCGGATAGAAGAAGTTCCGGTAGGTGACTCGGCTGTGCTCCTTCGGCGTCGCCAGCGACGAGCCGCGCAGCACGAACTGGTTGACCATGAACTTGCCGTTGTATTCGCCGAGCGCGCCCACGTCCGCGCGATATCCGGGGTAGGGCGCGTATGGGCTTCGCGTCCATTGCCACACGGTGCCGAACGCGTCGTCGAGTCGACCCGCGCGCGCGGCGACCTCCCATTCCATCTCGGTCGGCAGATGCTTGCCGTTCCACCGCGCGAATGCATCGGCCTCGTAGTAACTGACGTGGCAGACCGGCGCGTCGGGATCGACCGGCCGCAAGCCCGCAAGCGTCATGACCTGCCAGCCGTCGCTGGTCTTGTGCCAATAACCCGGGGCCTCCCATGCCTCCTCGGTGGCTGTGGCGAAACCGTCCATCAGCCACAACGTCGCGGTGCGATAGCCGCCGTCGTCCATGAAGGCGAGCCAGTCGGCGTTGGTGACGAGATGGCGTGCGAGCTTCACCGGCCCCACGAGGGCGCGGTGGGCAGGTTTTTCGTTGTCGAAATGAAAGCCCTTGCCGTGATGCCCGATGGTGTGGATGCCCTCGTTCAGCGTGATCCATCCCTCTGCGTCCGTGGCCGGCGTCGGAAAACGCCACGACGCATCGTAAGCTGGCGATGTCGGATTTTGCGCGAACGCGTGCAGAATGTCCGTCAGCATCAATTCCTGATGCTGCTGTTCATGGTTGAGGCCGGCTTCGACCAGCGGTGCCAGCCCTGCCAGCATTTTGTCGTCGGTGTCATGAAAGAATTTGACCACCGCGGCATCGACGTGCCGGCGATAGGCGGTGATCTCCTCGGCGCCCGGCCGCGTGATATGGCCGCGCTGGGCGCGGGCATATCTCGGGCCGGCGCTGACGTAATAGGAGTTGAACAGGAAGGCGTAATCGGGATGGAACGGCATGTAGCCGGGACTGCGCTGGCCGAGCAGGAATTGTTCCCAGAACCAGGTGGTATGGGCGCGGTGCCATTTCGCCGGACTGGCGTCCGGCATCGACTGCACCGTCTGATCCTCCGGCGACAGCGGCGCCGCGCGCCGCTCCGTCTCGCCCCGAACGGCGAGAAATGCTTCCGTCAGGCGGCTGGCCAGCGTTCCGGGGCTGGAAAATAGCGGCAGGTTCGAAATGGCCGTCACGGCCGCGGCAGACGCTGTTTTCGTCACGGACATCTCCGGTTTCGGAAGAGAGAACGTTGCTCCGGAGGATGGGTTCCGGAGAACAACCGTCTCCGCGCCTGTGAGAGGCCCCGCGTCTGTGGCGGCAGACGTCCGTTGCGATCGCGGGCGGGAGGGCGTGGCGATGGTTTGGGGGCGATGCGACCATGCATGGCAGTTTCCCCGGCTATTTACTTTATTACACAACGGTTTCGGGTTATAGCTAGGCCAACTGGGAGGGTCGCTGGCGGCCCTCTGAACGTGCGGCTATACGCAGCGGCTATAAGGATGTGATGATGAGCATTAAGGAATTCATCGAGAACGAGCTGAAGTCGAATGACGTCGTGCTGTTCATGAAAGGCACGCCGCAATTTCCGCAGTGCGGCTTTTCAGGGCAGGTGGTTCAGATTCTCGACCACGTCGGCGTCGGCTACAAGGGCCTGAACGTGCTTGAATCTCCTGACCTTCGCGACGGCATCAAGAGCTATTCAAGCTGGCCGACAATTCCGCAGTTGTACGTCAAGGGTGAATTCGTCGGCGGCTGCGACATCGTCCGCGAAATGTTCCAGGCCGGCGAACTGCAGAAGCTGTTCTCGGATAAGGGCATTACCTTCAACGCGCCCGCATCGGCCTGAGGACGGCCCTGACACGCTCCGGCCTTGACACGCTCCGGCCTTGACACGCTCCAGGTCCGCGCGGCTCGGGATTATACCGATACGGACGGTCATGGCGGGTATGTCGCCGGGTTGACCCGATCGTTAGCGCAGCGATGGGCCCTGTGCGGCGGTGATGGCGCGATCCATCGCCGCGGGGATAAGGCCCAACCGCTCGCGGAGCGGGGCGGCAGTGTGCGTGCAGAACCAGCGTGAAGAACCAGCGGCAGAACTCCTGTGTCGCTCACCTGTGATCGCTCACCTGTGATCGCTCATGGGACGAGAGGCGCGGGACATGAGGTGTGACGTCGCAGCATGAGGAACCCTGACGACGAATGGTTGTTCTTGCCAATTCGTTGCAGGGAGATCATGGGATGAAAATACGATATGTCGCCATCGCGATGGCGGCGGCTATGGCGGCTGCCGGCCTTGCCCATGCCGACCAGCCGGGAG
>JBIQHO010000004.1:0-28559 GCA_044508545.1 Bradyrhizobiaceae bacterium
TTTGCAGCTCTTCCTGTAACTTCTTCTGGGTCTCCTCGAAGACCTTCGGATCGGTCGGCGGACCGTCATAGGCTTTGGCGAATTCAGCCAGCGGCAGCGGCAGCGTCAGCGGCGCGCCGTTGGAATTGATCGCCTGAACGATCAGGTTCTGCCCCTTCTTGAGATGCGCGAGCATTTCCGGCGTCAGTTCGTAATCGGACATGCAGCCATTGGCGAAGCAGATCACGTAAGGGCTCTGCTGCGGCGGATTACTGTCGATGATGATGCGCGTCCCGTGGACGAGTTGCATGCCGAGCGGCAGCGTAACGCGAAGAATTTTCTTGGGTTCGCCTTCGGGCTCGATGATGACCGCTGCAATCACCGGCTGGCCGGATTCGATCCGGCCGTCCTTGCCGGTGAAGCAGACCTGCTTGGCCTTCGCGTCCTGACCCTTCAGGCAGAATTTGGTCCATGGCGCATAGATCAGTTGGACCTGTTGTTCGGCCGGGGGGGCGGCCGGAGCAGCCGGGGCTGCCTTTGGCGGAGCGGCCGTCTTGCCTTTGGCGGCGGGAGCAGTCTGGGCGAGCGCGTCAGTTACAAAAGGTGCAGCCGCCAGCGTCACCGCGGCCAACAGGGCGAGGGCCCGTTCGCGCGGCCGGGCCGTCGCGGCCAAGAGACGAAAATTCATTGCGGAAAACCCTTTCTGAACGATGGCGCCCGAACGCCGCGACGCAGGCACCGACACCCCGACCGTTGGCGGCTGTCTCTTAGCGAAATGAGGCGGTTACGTGACAGATGGCCCTATCACGTTCAATTGCCCGCGTTCAATACAGGGACCATCGAAAACAGCAATGGTAACAGATGTTTTTAGTCTTTTCCGTGCCCGGCGACGCCTGTGGTAGGATTCGGCTGTGCGCCAGGCCGAATCAAACCGGACCCTACGACTGAAACCGATGGCGCGCCGCCGCGACCTGATGGGGCTGTGCATGATCCTCATGGTCGCGCTTGGCGTCCTGGGATGGTCCGAGAGCGTTCCGGCAAGTCCAAGCTACGCCATCGCGATGCACGGCAAGCCGGCCCTGCCGGCCGATTTCCGCCAGATGCCCTATGCCAATCCGGACGCGCCCAAGGGCGGCCTGCTCGTGCAGGGCATTCCGGGCAGCTTCGACAGCCTCAATCCCTTCATCGTCAAAGGCGTTGCCGTCCAGCAAATACGCGGCTTCGTGGTCGAGAGCCTGATGGCGAGAGGCAACGACGAGCCCTTCACGCTCTACGGCCTCCTGGCGGACAGCATCGACACGGACGAGGCCCGAACCTACGCTACCTTCCACCTCAACCCGCTGGCGCGTTTTTCCGACGGACGGCCCGTGCTTGCCGAAGACGTGTTGTTTTCCTGGCAACTTCTGCGCGACAGAGGACGCCCCAATCATCGCCAGTATTATTCGAAGGTCGCGAAGGCCGAGGTGCTCGGCGAGCGCACGGTGCGCTTCGATTTCGGCGGAACGGGGGATCGCGAACTGCCGCTGATTCTCGGCCTGATGCCGATCCTGCCGAAACACGCGACCGACGCCGCGACGTTCGAGCAGACCTCGATGACCGCGCCGCTGGGTTCCGGGCCGTATCGCGTCACCGCGGTGAAGCCCGGAGCGAGTGTCACGCTGACGCGCAATCCGGACTATTGGGGACGCGCCCTTCCGCTCAATCGCGGCTTGTGGAACTTCGACGCGATCAGGCTCGACTTCTATCGCGACGCCAATAGTCAGTTCGAAGCCTTCAAGCGCGGGCTGTACGATTTCCGCGTCGAGACCGAACCGCTGCGCTGGCATGACGGCTACGATTTTCCTGCCGCCCGCAACGGTCACCTCATTCGCGAAGCCATCAAGACCGGGCTGCCCGCGCCGTCGGAATATCTGGTCTTCAATACGCGACGCCCGATGTTCTCCGACATCCGCGTCCGCCAGGCGCTGACGCTGCTTTTCGATTTCGAGTGGATCAACCGCAACTACTTCTTCGGGCTCTACAGCCGCGCCGGCGGCTTCTTCGCGGAGTCGGAACTGTCGGCCTATGCGCGCCCCGCCGACGAACGGGAACGCTCGCTGCTGAAGCCGTTCGGGCCGGCCGTGCGGCAGGACATTCTCGACGGCAGCTATCGTCTGCCGGTGACGGACGGTTCGGGTCGCGACCGCACAGCGCTGCGCGCCGCCCTCGCGCTGCTGTCGCAAGCCGGTTATGAGCTTGACGCATCGGTTTTGCGTCACCGCTCGACCGGAGTGCCCCTCGCCTTCGAGATTTTGGTGACGACGCGCGACCAGGAACGAATCGCCCTCACCTACGCGCGCGATCTCAAGCGGGCCGGGATCGAAGTGACCGTGCGCTCGGTCGATGCCGTCCAGTTCGACCAGCGGCGGCTCGCTTTCGATTTCGACATGATCCAGAACCGCTGGGATCAATCGCTGTCGCCGGGCAATGAGCAATCCTTTTACTGGGGCAGCGAGGCCGCCGACATCCAGGGAACGCGAAACTACATGGGCGTGAAGAATCCGGCGGTCGACGCCATGATCGCCGCCCTGCTTGAGGCGAAAAGCCGGCCCGACTTCGTGGATGCGGTTCGCGCGCTCGACCGTGCCCTGATGTCCGGCTTCTACGTAATTCCGGTCTACAACGTTCAAGAGCAATGGATTGCACGCTGGAATCGGATAGAACGACCGGAAGCGACCGCGTTGACCGGATACCTCCCCGAAACATGGTGGCAAAGGCCGCCGAAGCCGAACCAGTGACGCCGTGCTCCAGAACAACATATCGCCCACGCTGGACGAACTGTTCGGCCGCATCCTCGCCCGGCAGCCGGATCAACCGGCGCTGATCGACCCGCCCGACAAGTTGCGGGTGACCGGACAGCCGCCGCGACGCCTGAGCTTCGCACAGGCCGACCGGGCCGTCTCGGCGCTGGCGGGTCATTTTATCGAAGCCGGCCTGCCGCCCAATTCGGTGATCGCGGTTCAACTGCCCAACACCGTCGAACTGGCATTGACCGTGCTCGCCGCGTTTCGCGCCGGCCTGATCGTCGCGCTGCTGCCCCAGCTTTGGCGACAGGCCGAACTGACCGTGGCGCTCAACCGCACCGGCGCGCGCGCGATCGTCGCCATGGGTCGTATCGACGGCGTCGATCATGCCGATCTCGCGATGAACGCGGCTGCCGAAGCCTTCTCCATACGCCATGTCTGCGGCTTCGGCAGCGATCTGCCGGAAGGCATGATTCCGCTGGATGTGGTTGCCAGCGACTTGAACGCTGACAGCTTTCGGCTCGCGGTCCAGGATTCGCGCTGTCCCGCGGTGGTGACATTCGAAGCCTCGGGCTCGGGCTTCCTCGCCGTGCCGCGAACTCATGTCAACCTGATCGCCGCCGGCCTCGCAATATTCCTCGAGAGTGGATTGCCTCAGGGAGCCACCATTCTCTCAGCCCTCGCGCCGTCATCATTCGCCGGGCTGGCCTCCTCGTTCGTGATGTGGCTGCTCAGCGGCGGCACGCTGGCGATGCATCATCCCTTCGACGAAACCATGATGATGCGGCAGATCGAGACCGAACGTTGCGATACGCTGGTTGCGCCGGCCCCGCTGGCGTTGCGGATGGCCGAAACCGACGTTCTGTCATCGGTGCAAAGTCTGCGTCACGTCGTCGGCCTGTGGCGCACTCCGGAGCAGGTCGGCTCAAGCTCGCTCTGGCCTCAAAACGGGATCCGGATGACGGATATCTACCTGTTCGGCGAAGCCGGCCTTTTCGGTATCCGGCGCGCGGATGACGGGTCGCCTGCTGCGGTGATGCCCGGACCTTATCGAGCCCCGCCCGAAGTCCCTGTGTCATCGACGGCCGGCGAGATCATTTTGACCCCCAAGGGGACGCTTGGGCTGCGGGGCCCCATGGTGCCGATCGCGGCTTACGTCACGGACCGGCCGGTCGATCCCTTCGCCGCGCTGACGCCGCCGGACTATGTCGATACCGGCTATGCCGCGCGGATCGATCGGGCCACGGGCGGAATCGCCATAACGGCCCCGCCCTCCGGCGTTCTCGCCGTCGGCGGGTACCGGTTTCTTGCCGATGATTTGCAGGAATGGGCGCGGCGGCTCGGACCGAGCGCAATGCTGACGGCTCTTCCCGACCGCCTGAGCGGCCATCGCCTCGCCGGACGCACCGACGACAATGCGCGCGCCCGCGAGGCGCTTGCCGAACTCGGGTTGAACCCCCTGATGGTGGAGGCCTTTCGCGATCGATCGGTTCCGGGCTGATCGAAATCAGTTCCATCCATTGACGCGGCATTAAGGACGGCAAACTAGGCTCGGGGCGCGCCGGCGCGTGTTCGAGTTTGGTAAGAATGTCCCATCAAGGCCCGCTCATCGTTGTTTCCTCCGGGAGCCGCCAGCCGCTCGCCACCTCCCTGTCCCGCCTGAACATCCTTCCGGTTGTTGAAACCGACTGGCCAGAGGTTTCGAGCGCGGTTGCCAGGCTTCATCCAGCGGCGGTGTTCGTCGCCACGACAGAAGGCTACGGCACGGCTTTCGATGATCTGGCGAACCAGGTTGCTGCAATGCAGCCCTACGTTCCGCTGATCGTCGCCGATTCCATCATGCCGTGGCCGCACAACGCGCTGCCGTACTCGTCCGCAAGCGGCGGGTCCGACCGGCTCGGCGCGCGTCTCAACGCCGCGCTTCGCGTACGGACCTTGCACGCGACCGTGCTTCGGCGGCTCGCGAGCAATCCGGCCGCGCCGATACGCCAGCCGGACAATGACCCGCTCCACGACGCGACGGTTCTCCTGATCGGGCGCGGCGCCACCTACCCCGCGCTCTCTGTTGTTTTTGGCGAACAAGTCGGCGTGGTCGGCGCGCTCAGCATCGAGGCGGCGGCGAAGCATCTCAACGCGCGCAGCCTGGACGGCATCGTTATCGGAGAAGGGTTCACCGGGCGTGTCGTCGAGGCGCTTCTCACCGTGATGGCGGAAGACGCCCGCTTTCGTAATCTGCCGATCGCTGTCACGGCGGGCAATCCCGCGGCGGCCTTTGATCTTCCCAACCTCGAACGGATGTCAGGTGAACCGGCTCATATCGCAAGCACATTCCTGCCGCTGGTTCGGCAACACGCCTTCGAGGCGCGCCTCTGCCGCACGCTGAAATCGCTCGATGCGGGGGGCTTGCTGGATCCGCGAACCGGCCTGCTCACCGTGGATGCCTTTCATCGCGAGCTCGACACGGCGATCGTTCAGACAAAATCCGATGGAGGGCGGCTGTCTGTGGCGCGCTTCTCGCTCGACCGGACGCTGGAACGCCAGCTCTTCGATGCGGCGCGTCTTCTCAGCCGGCTGATGCGGCGGATGGATTTCGGCACGCTCGAAGATGACGGATCGATCATCGTGGTTTTCTCGGATGCCGATCCACGTAACGCCCACATGATCGCACGGCGGCTTTCGAGCGTGATGAAGCATACGGCGCACAGCAGCAAGCGAGCCCTGCGGCTCGATCCCCATGTCGCCCTGACCGCGTCCCAGCCCCACGACTCCGCACAATCGCTTCTCGCCCGATTGAACGACGCGGCGCACCGCGCGGCGTCGTAACAGCGTTACGCCGCCTTGCGGTCTTCCGCGAGATTGGCGAGTTGGCGCATGATTTCAGTGGTGCCTGTCAGGCGCTCCTCCGGCGTTTCCCAGTTCTGGAAGAACACCACCTTCATATCGGGGCGAACCCTCGCCGCCTGCCCGTGCTGGCGGATGAAATAGACCAGTCGATCGGGTTGTGCGAACTTGTTGTCGCGGAAGGAAATCACGGCGCCCTTCGGCCCGGTGTCCACCTTCTCGACATTGGCGCGACGGCAATAGGCCTTGATCGCCGCGACCTTGAACAGGTAGCGGACTTCATCCGGCAGCGGGCCGAACCGGTCACGCAATTCTGCTGCGAAATTGTCGATCTCGTCGTCGGTGTCGAGGTCGGCCAGCCGGCGATACAGCGACAGCCTCACCGCGAGATCGGCGACGTAGTCTTCCGGAATCAGGACCGGCATCCCGATGGTGATCTGCGGCGACCACCGCTCGTCGTCGACAGACTCCGTCATGCCGGTTTTCAGGTTCTGGATCGCCTCTTCCAGCATCGACTGGTAAAGCTCAAACCCGACCTCCTTGATGTGGCCTGACTGCTCCTCGCCAAGCAGGTTTCCGGCGCCGCGAATGTCGAGGTCGTGCGATGCAAGCTGGAAGCCTGCTCCGAGCGTTTCAAGCGATTGCAGAACCTTGAGGCGGCGCTCGGCCTGCGCCGTGATCTTGTGCGTCGAGGGCAGCGTGAACAGCGCGTAGGCGCGGAGCTTCGAGCGGCCCACACGACCGCGCAACTGATAGAGTTGCGCCAGCCCGAACATGTCGGCGCGATGCACGATCAACGTATTGGCGGACGGAATGTCGAGGCCCGACTCCACGATGGTGGTGGAGAGCAGGACATCATACTTGCCGTCGTAAAAGGCCGACATGATGTCCTCGATCACCGTCGGCGGCATCTGCCCGTGGGCGACGGCGACCTTCATCTCCGGCACGTGCTTGTCGAGAAACTCCTTGACCTCGGCCAGGTCGTCGATGCGCGGCACCACATAGAAAGCCTGGCCGCCGCGATAGCGTTCGCGCAACAGCGCCTCGCGGATCATCAAGGGATCGTGCGGCGCCACGAAGGTTCGCACCGCGAGCCGATCGACCGGCGGCGAGGCAATGATCGAGAGATCGCGCACGCCGGTCAGCGCCAGTTGCAGGGTGCGCGGAATCGGGGTCGCGCTCAGCGTCAGCACATGGACCTGCGCCCGCAACTGCTTCAACCGCTCCTTGTGGCTGACGCCGAAGTGCTGTTCCTCGTCCACGACAAGAAGTCCGAGATCCCTGAACTTGATCGACTTGCCGAGCAGCGCGTGGGTACCCACGACGATATCCACGGAGCCATCGGCAAGCCCCTTCTTGACCTGCGTCAACTCCTTCGGCGACACCAGCCGCGACGCTTGCGCAACATTCACCGGAAAACCACGGAACCGCTCGGTGAATGTTTTGGCGTGCTGGCGCGCCAGCAACGTCGTCGGCACCACGACGGCGACCTGCTTGCCGTCCAGCGCAACGGCGAAGGCCGCCCGCAGCGCCACCTCGGTCTTGCCGAAACCGACGTCGCCGCACACCAGCCGGTCCATCGGCCGGCCGCTCTCCAGGTCTTTCAGCGACGTTTCGATCGCACTGAGTTGATCCTCGGTTTCCTCGTAGGGGAAGCGTGCGCAGAACTCGTCATAAAGACCGGATTGCACGGGCAGCTTCGGCGCTTCGTGCAATTGCCGAGCCGCCGCAACCTTGATCAATTCGCCCGCGATCTCGCGAATACGATTTTTCAGCTTGGCCTTGCGGGCCTGCCAGCCACCGCCTCCGAGGCGATCAAGTTCGACATTGGCCTGATCGGACCCATAGCGCGACAACAGTTCAATGTTCTCGACCGGCAGGAACAGCTTGGTCTCGTTGGCGTAGCGCAGTTCAAGGCAATCGTGCGGCGCGCCGCCCACCTCGAGCGTCTGCAAGCCGACGAAACGCCCGATGCCGTGCTCGACGTGAACGACGAGATCGCCGGCCGCGAGACTGGTCGCTTCCGAGATGAAATTCTCAAGCTTGCGGCTCGCCTTGCGCGGCCGCACCAGACGGTCGCCGAGAATGTCCTGCTCGCTGATGACGGCGACGGTCTCGGTCTCGAATCCCGATTCCATGCCGATGACCGCCAGCATCACCTCATTGCGCGGCGTGGCCTGAACCGTGCGCCACACATTGACGCTCGTCAGGTTGAGCAGCTTGTGATCCCGCAGCATGCTCGCCATGCGATCGCGCGAACCCTCGCTCCACAACGCGACGACGACTTTCTTCCGCGCGGCCTGTAGCGCCTGTATGTGGGATACGACGGATTCGAAAACGTTGACGGCGGCGTCCGCCCGCTCGGGCGCGAAATTCCGCCCCTGCCGCGCGCCGGCATCGATGACATCGACGACTCCGTCGGGCACCGCGAAAGGCGTCAGCCGCACCAGCGCGTTTTCACCGATGCGCTTCGTCCACTCGTCCGGCGTCAGATAAAGCCGGTCGGGCGGAAGCGGTTTGTAGACGGCACCGCCGCCGGAATGCTCAACGGCCTCGCGCCGCGCCTCGTAGTAATCCGCGATCTGCTTGAAACGCTCGTTCGCTGCGTCCTCGCCCTGTGGCTCAACGGCGATCGTCGCGCCATCGAGATAATCGAACAGCGTGTCCATGCGTTCGTGAAACAGCGGCAGCCAGTGCTCCATGCCCGGATACCGCCGTCCCTCGCTGACGGCCTCGTACAACAGGTCGTCCGGTCCGGGCGCCCCGAACGCGGCGACATATCCCATCCGGAAACGCCGGATGGTTTCGGTGACGAACTGAAATTCTGAAATCGGGACCAGATCGAGCGAACGCACGTCGAGCTGCGTGCGCTGGGTTTCCGCGTCGAACGAGCGGATCGACTCCAGGGAGTCGCCAAAGAAGTCAAATCGCACAGGCTGGTCGAGACTGGACGGAAACAGATCGAGGATGCCGCCGCGCACGGCGTATTCGCCGGGCTCGCGAACCGTCGAGGAGCGGTTGTAGCCGTTGTGCTCCAGCCACGCGACGATCGAGTCCATCGGCACCACGTGGCCCGGCGCAACCGACAGCGCCTGGGACGCGACGATCTCGCGCGCGGGCACGCGCTGCACAATGGCGTTGACGGTCGTGAGCAGGATCAGAGGCGCCTCGCTGCCGGCCAGACGGGACAGCCGCGCCAGCGTCGTGAGCCGCTGGGCAAGGACGCCGCCGTGCGGCGAAACCCGATCGTAGGGCTGACAGTCCCATGCCGGAAACTGCATCACCGAAATATCGGGTGCGAAGAATTCCAGCGCGCGCGCCAGTTGCTGCATGCGCGGACCATCCCGGCAGATCACGGCGAGGCTGACGGCCGAAGCCTGCCGTCCTGCCTTGGCCTTGATGGCGCGAGCGAGATCCGAGGCGACAAGCCCCTCCGCGCCTTCCGCGACATTGGCGAGCGTCAGCGGGCGGCCGGGCGAGAGCGAGTCCGCGGGTGATCGTGCAGTCGTCTTCATGCGTCCGGACCTGTCGGAGAAAACGATTTGATACGGTCGAACAGAGCCGTGCGGTATTGGGGAGCCAGCGGAGCACCGCCGCTCAACGCGGCATACAGGTCCGGGTCCGGGACCTCGATCAGGCTCTCGAGATCGATCAACTCCGCATCGGTGAGCGAGCCGATTTCCGCATCGGCAAATCGGCCCAGGATCAGGTCCATCTCGCGCATGCCGCGATGCCAGCAGCGGAACAAGAGCCGTTTGCGGCGGTCATCAAGGCCGCCGCTCGATCGTGTCGATCCCGTCATCAATCCCATCCGAACGCCGAAAGCCCGGACGAGCCGGGCCGGCATCATATAGCGCTGGCGAATGGGGATGTCAGCACCTGTTCACGCATTGCATAATCGGAAAATTGCATTCAAGGCTTCCAACGTACCGGTCCCACCTCGCCATTCGTCGAGTCGCGCGATGCGCCCTGCACTGCTCAATCCCCTCTTTGCATCGGTGACCAGCCTGCCGGGCGTCGGTCCGAAGCAGGACAAGCTGTTCCGGTATCTGCTCGGGCGCGACCAGACCCCGCGCCTGATCGATCTGCTGTTTCACCTGCCCGCAAGCGTCATCGACCGCAGGGCGCGACCCAAAATCCGCGACGCCGTTCCCGGCACCGTGGTGACGCTGGAAGTGACAGTCGACCGGCATCGCCCCGCGCCGCCCGGCCGCTCGCGCGCGCCGCATCTCGTTTACGCCAGCGACGAGACCGGAGACGTCGTGCTGACCTATTTCCGCGCCCAGCCGGGCTACGTCGAAAAGCTGCTTCCCGTCGGAGCCAGACGCTACGTGTCGGGCACCGCGCAGATGTTCGACGGTACCTTGCAGATCGTTCATCCCGACCGCGTGGTCGATGAAGCGGGACTGGCGAAACTCTCCGGCATCGATCCGGTCTATCCTCTCACCGAGGGGCTGGCGCTGGGCACATTGCGGCGCGCGATCGCGATGGCCCTGCAAAGGCTCCCGGCGCTGCCCGAATGGATCAGCCCGGAAATCCTGCGCCGCTGCGGCTTTCCGCCGATCGCGGAAGCGCTGCATCGCGTTCACGTGCCATTGGAATTGACCGATATCCTGCCGGAAGGTCCGTTCTGGTCACGCCTCGCCTTAGACGAGTTGCTTGCCGGACAACTCGCGCTGGCGCTGGTGCGCGCTCAATTGCGGCGGCCGGCCGGAAGCCGACACGCAGGCGACGGGCACCTGCGCAACAGGATCATCGACGCGCTGCCCTATGCCCTGACCGCATCTCAACAACAGGCGGTCGCCGCGATCATTGACGACCTGCGGCAACCGGTGCGGATGCTGCGGCTGCTTCAAGGCGACGTCGGCTCCGGCAAGACGGTCGTCGCGCTGCTCGCCGCTGCTGCGGTGGCTGAAGCCGGCAAGCAGACCGCGCTGATGGCGCCGACCGAAATCCTTGCACGTCAGCATATCAAGACCATCGCGCCGCTCGCTGAACAGGCGGGCCTGCGCGTCGCGATCCTGACCGGGCGCGAGAAGGGCAAGGAACGGCGCGAGATTACCGCACGCCTTGCCGAGGGCGACATCGACCTGCTCGTCGGCACCCATGCGCTGATCCAGGACGATGTCGCATTCAAGGCGCTGGCGCTGGCGGTCGTCGACGAACAACACCGTTTCGGCGTGCGCGAGCGTCTTGCATTGACCGCCAAGGGCGAGGCCGTCGATGTGCTGGTGCTGAGCGCGACACCGATTCCGCGCACGCTGGTTCTCACCTACTTCGGCGATATGGACGTCTCCGAGCTGCGCGAAAAGCCGGCCGGCCGGCAGCCGATCGATACCCGCGCCGTCTCCGACAGCCGGCTGGACGAGGTGATCGATGCGGTCGGCCGTGCGGTGAAGGCCGGCAAGCTGGTCTACTGGATCTGCCCGCTGGTCGAAGAATCCGAGGCCGTGAACCTCACCGATGCCGAACAACGGTTCGATAGCCTCAAGGCGCGCTTCGGCGACAAGGTCGGTCTCGTCCACGGCAAGATGCGCGGGCCCGAAAAAGACCGGGTGATGGCGCAGTTCGCGGCGGCCGAAATCAACCTGCTGGTCGCGACAACGGTTGTCGAGGTCGGCGTCGACGTCCCGGCGGCGACCATCATGGTCATCGAGAACGCCGAGCGTTTCGGCCTTGCGCAACTCCACCAGCTCCGCGGACGGATCGGCCGCGGCTTCGAGCCTTCGACCTGCCTGCTGCTCTACCGCGAGCCGCTGGGCGAGATGTCCGATGCACGGCTGCGGGTGATCCGGGAAACAACCGATGGCTTCCGCATCGCCGAGGAAGACCTGAAGCTGCGCGGTGAAGGCGATGTGCTCGGCACCCGCCAAAGCGGCCTGCCGGGCTATCGCATTGCGCGCTCCGATGTTCACGCGCAGCTCATCGCGCAGGCCCGCGACGAAGCCTTGCGGATCATGAAGCAGAACCCGACGCTGTCCGGCACGCACGGTGAAGCCTTGCGATGCCTGCTCTATCTGTTTGAGCGCGACGAAGCCCTGCCCCTGATCGGCGCGGGCTGAAAATCAGTCGACCTTTGCAGTCTCGGGGGTAAAGGCGGAATCATTCGCCGCGCGGGTCGTATTGGCCATGTCCGCAAGAGCCGCGAGCTTCTTCTGCTGATCGGAGTTCGGCTGAACCACGCCCGCAGACATGATGAGGGTGGCCGCCTCCTCCGTGCTCATGTCGACCTCGATGACCTTGCTCTTCGGCACATAAAAGAAGAATCCTGTGGTCGGGTTGGGCGCACAGGGCAGGAAGACCGAAATGTGCTCCTCCTGACCCGGAAGTCGCGCGGCGACATTCGCGCTCGGGACCTGCGAAATAAGGACGATCGACCACATCCCTGGCGACGGAAATTCGACCAGACCGACCTTGCGCAGGCTCGATCCGGATCCGGAAAAAAGCGTCTCGAAAACCTGCTTGAGTCCGCGGTAGATCGCCCGCACCACCGGCATCCGGCCGAGGATCTTTTCGCCAAAATCGACAAGTGTCCGGCCGATCAGATTGGCCGTGAGGAAGCCGAGCATCGTCAGCGCGAATACCGCGACGATCAAACCCGATCCCGGCACTCCGAAAGGCAGGTAGGTTTCCGGCCGATACGTAATGGGGACGAACGGCCGCACCAGGTTGTCGACCCAGTTCACGAACCACCAGGTCAAATAAAGCGTTATCGCGACCGGGCCTGCGACAATCAGACCGGTCAGAAAGTAATTCCGGAATCGCGCGATGACGCCGCGGGGCACCTCCGGGGGAGGGTCGCCTGGCGCGCCGCTCGAAGAATTGTCACGGGTCATCGTGGTTCCAGATCAAGAGGTCCAAAAGGGCAGTATCTGCTCATATAGGCATTCCAGCAGACTTTGCATGCGGCGCGTTGGACCGCACTGCGGCGACCCTGTCTTATTCGACCGTGACGGATTTTGCCAGATTGCGCGGCTGGTCGACGTCGGTGCCCATGACGACAGCGGTATGGTAGGCCAGCAGCTGCACCGGAACCGCATAGACCAGAGGGGCAAACATCGCAGCCATGTCGGGCAGGATAATCGTCACCAGCGACTTGACGGCCGCCTCGGCTGCCCCCTTTGCGTCGGTCATGAGAATGATGTTGCCGCCGCGCGCCGCCACCTCCTGCATGTTGGACACGGTCTTGTCGAAAACGCGATCGTAGGGTGCGATCACCACCACCGGCATGTTCTCGTCGATCAGCGCGATCGGCCCATGCTTGAGTTCGCCGGCGGCGTAGCCTTCCGCATGAATATAGGAAATCTCCTTGAGCTTGAGCGCGCCCTCCAGGGCAAGAGGATAGCTGGTGCCTCGTCCGAGATACAGAACATCCCTCGTTTTGGCGATGTCGCGCGCGAGCTTCTCGATCTGCGGTTCGATGGCCAGCGCTTCCGACATCAGCCGCGGAACCTCGATCAGGCCGTGCACAAGCCTGGCCTCGTCTTCCCCGGATAACTCGCCCCGCGCCTTGCCCGCGGCGATGGCGAGCGCCGCAAGCACCATCAACTGACAGGTGAAAGCCTTGGTCGAAGCGACGCCGATCTCCGGCCCCGCCAGGGTCTGCAACATCCTCTCGCTCTCGCGCGCGATCGTCGACGTCGTGACGTTGACGACGGAGAGCGTATGCAATCCCTGCTCCTTCGCATAACGAAGCGCCGCGAGCGTGTCGGCGGTCACGCCGGATTGCGAAATGAAGATGGCGAGATCGCCCTTGCCGAGCGGCGCCTCACGGTAGCGAAACTCCGATGCGATATCGATGTCGACGGACAACCGGGCCAGACGCTCAAGCCAGTATTTGCCGATGTAACCGGCGTAGTTCGCAGTTCCGCAAGCCACGATCGAGACCCGCCTGATGTCGCGAAAATCGAACGCGAGATCGGTCGGAAGCAGCACGCGCTCCGTCGCCATGTCGACATAACGGGCCAGCGTATGCCCGACGACTTCGGGCTGTTCGTGGATTTCCTTGGCCATGAAGTGACGAAAGTTGGCCTTGTCCACCAGGGAGGTCGAGGCGCTGTGCTTGACGCGCTCGCGCTGAACGATGGCGTTCCGTTGGTCGTAGACGGTTGCGCCCTGGCGGGTCAGAATCGCCCAGTCACCGTCTTCGAGATAGCTGATCGTATCGGTGAACGGCCCGAGCGCGATGGCGTCCGATCCCAGATACATTTCGCCCTCGCCATAGCCGATAGCCAGCGGCGGTCCGTTACGCGCGCCGATCAGAATGTTATCATCGGACGCGAAGATAAAGCCGAGGGCGAAGGCGCCGCGAAGCCGCGACAGCGTGGCCTTGACCGCTTCGACAGGATCGAGGCCAGCGGCGAGATAGCCGTCAACGAGATGCAGGACCGTTTCGGTATCGGTCTCGGTCTGGAAGACCGCTCCTTTTTTCTGAAGCTCGTCGCGAAGCTCGCGGAAATTCTCGATGATCCCGTTGTGGACGACGGCCACCCGCTCGGTCGCGTGCGGGTGGGCGTTGTTCTCCGTCGGCTTGCCGTGCGTTGCCCAGCGCGTATGTCCGATCCCGACGTGTCCCGCCAGCGGGTCAGCTCGCAGGCGCACTTCCAGATTCCGCAGCTTGCCCTCGGCGCGACGGCGCGCCAGAAGCGTTCCCTCCAGTGTCGCGACGCCGGCGGAATCGTAACCGCGGTATTCGAGGCGCTTCAACGAATCGATTAACTGATCCGCGACGGGACCGCATCCCAGAATTCCGACAATGCCGCACATGCGGATCAATTTCTCCAATCGCAGAAAAAACTACAAAAATCGTCCCTGTCCTCTTAACGAATACCCCGGAGCGCAAGGAAACAATAATTATTGCCGATTGCGACAGGGTTAAATCGATCCGATCGCAATCGTCGCGCCGGCGTTCGGCAGTCATCCCGCGAGCTTCTTCACCGCGATCGGGACGCGCGCCGCGACGGCGATCCGCCGCCGGTTAACCACCCGTTAACCTTTGACGGCCGCGCCCGCGTTCGACGACCGGTGGCAAGCTCCGCGCCGCAGGTTCCAGTGTCCGGTGCCAAGGTTTGACCAGCGATCGATGCAATTTTAGTGATTTACGCAACGGGAGCCCAAGCCCTTTCTGGCACTGTGTGCGCAAGAAACAAAAAAAGTGAGGCGCGCATGAGTGAAGCCGAGTTTGAACGGATGCTGAACGCGGTGAGCGCCGCGATTGCTCCGCGCATCGAAGAGGCCGTGCCGAAGGACTTGCCGGAATTCGACGACCTGCATTTCGGCGAGCCGCCACAGGCCGCCAACGACAACGCCGCCAATGACAACGCCGCCGCCTGGCCGTTTTTCCCTTTCCCGGATGGATGGAACGGCGCCTGCTGAATGATGCGGCAAGCCGCATGAAGGCTCGCGAACCGGTTTTGCATTTCATCAAATAATCAACCTAAGCTATTGATTATGTTGATGGAGGCCACGTCCGGAATTGAACCGGAGTACACGGTTTTGCAGACCGTTGCGTAACCACTCCGCCACGTGGCCCCTTGAATCCGGATCAATATAGAGCATCAGCTAGTTAGGCAACCTTGCTCGGACTGGTTCGATGTAAATTCTGAAATGGCGTTTCTGAAGCGGCCGGTCAGACCCGCTTGCGGCGGCGATAATCCCTCTTCGGTTTCGGCCGGGGCGCAAGTTCGGGCATCGTCGTCTGGACCTCGCGATATTTCGCCAGCATCCGCTCGAAACTCGCGAGCAAGGTGGTCTCGATGTCCGGACGATTTTCCAGAGCGGCGAGCATCATCGCTGCGGCCTCGATCGTGGCGAGTCCATCCCGGCGAGGCTCCTTGCGAAGCTTGCCGTAGCGCGAAGGCTGGCGCGGTCCCAGAATGATGCGCTGGCATTTGAGCATCCACGCGTTGCGCCACCACAGCGCCTTGGCCTGGCTCCAGGTGCCGTCCAGCAGCACCAAGCCCTCGATGTTGGCGAGAATGCCGCGTTGATCGTCTTCCATCTCGCCCTTGCGGTCGATCGCCACGATGGCGCGGTTGGCGCCGAAAGCATCGGCCTTGGCCGAACCGAGATAAAGCACCGCCCAGCGGGAGGGGTCATCCACCGGCCGGCCGAGCGCCTTCGACAGGCTCGGCCACGACAACCCGATTTTCAGGACGGCATCCGGGAAATGGAGCGCCGTCAGCCGGGCGGTGCCGAGCGCCCTGTCCTGCTCTTGCGGATGCTGGAGGATCAGGAGCGAGGTCCTGTTTCTGATCGGCTCAACGCTGTCGCAAATGCAGAGCGCCAACGGCTTGCGACACCGCGGACAATCCTCGACTGTCTCCGGACTTTGGTCGGCGGCAGCTCTCGCGGCGTTTTTGGACATGGCCCGCTATACGACGCACTTGTTCCTGCGGCAAGGAAGCCGGTCGCTTCTCGCCTACTCGGCCGGCGCGACAGCCGGAGCGACCTCGCCTCGCCGCCGCAACCGGTCGATCAGGAGATAGATTACGGGCGTCGTATAAAGCGTCAGGATCTGCGAAACGAGCAGTCCGCCAATAATGGTGATGCCGAGCGGACGGCGCAGTTCGGTTCCCGGGCCTGTCGCGAGCACCAGCGGCACCGCGGCGAAAATCGCAGCCATGGTGGTCATGAGGATGGGCCGGAAGCGCACGCTGCATGCCTCGAAGATAGCGTCCGCGGACGACAGACCGCGATGGCGTTCGGCATCGAGCGCGAAGTCGACAATCATGATGCCGTTTTTCTTGACGATGCCGATGAGAAGAATGATTCCGACGAATGCGATGATCGTCAACGACGTGTTGGTGATCTGCAACGCCAGCAGCGCCCCAAGGCCGGCGGAAGGCAAGGTCGAGATAATGGTGAGCGGGTGCGCGAGGCTTTCGTAAAGCACGCCAAGCACAATATAGACCGCGACGAATGCGCCCAGAATCAGCAGCGGCTGCCGTCCCGATGTTTTGCGAAAATCGGCCGCGTTGCCCTGGAAACTTCCGCGGATGCCCTCGGGCATGTGCAATTCATCGACCGCGCGTTGAATATTGGCCGTCGCATCGTCCAGCTCCACTCCCGGCAGCGTATTGAAGGACACTGTCGTCGAAGGGAACGACTGCGAATGGTAGACGGCGAGTGGAGAGAGATCGCGCCGATAATGGACGACGGCCGACAGCGGTATCTGCACTCCATTGGCTCCCGCAACGAAGATGCGTTCAAGGTTGGACGGGTCCTGCTGGAATTGCGGATTGATTTCGAGAATGACCTGATACTGATTGCGCTGGGTGTAGACCGTCGAAATCTGCCGCTGCGAAAAAGCGTTGTTGAGCGCGTTATCGATGTCCTGAACCTTGACGCCAAGGCTGGACGCTTTCTGCCGGTCGATCGACAAGGTCAGTTGCAGGCCGCCCGACTCGCGGTCGCTGGAAACGTCCGTGATGCCTTCCACCGTCTCCATGCGCTTGGCGACAAGAGGAGCCCACTTCTGCAGCAAGTCGAGATCCGTGCTGATAAGCGTGTACTGGTAGTTGGAATCGCTCTGGCGGCCGCCGCTGCGAATGTCCTGCGCTGCGAACATGAAAAGCTTGATGCCCGGCACATCCTCGAGATTTCGGCGCATCCGGTCGATGACCTGCTGGGTCGGCAGCCCGCCCCGTTCGGCCGGCGGCTTCAGCGTGATAAACATGAACCCGCGATTTGCGCCTCCATGCATGCCGCCGCCGCCGATCGAGGAGCCTATCCCCTTCACCGCAGGATCCGCCATCACGATGTCCATGACGCGCTGTTGAAGCCCGAGCATGGACTGAAAGGAAACGTCGGCCGACGCGCGCGTCGAACCGATCACGAAGCCACTGTCGTCGATCGGAAAATAGCCCTTCGGCGTCTTGATATACAGCGTCACCGTCAAGGCGATCGTCGCAAAAAACACCAGCAGCGTCAGGATGGGGAAATTGAGCACGACGCGCAGCGTCCGCGCATAGAACGCCACGATCCGCGACAGCAGCCCTTCAACCAGCCGATCGAAGCGGGTCGCATCGGGCGACATTCCGTGTTTGATGTAGTGCGCGCAGATCATCGGCGTCACCGTCAAAGACACGATGGTCGACACCACGATCGCAAATGTGAGGGTCAGCGAGAACTCCCGCAGCAAACGGCCGACCACGCCGTCCATGAAGATGAGCGGCGTGAACGCGGCGACCAGCGACAGGCTGATCGACAGCACCGTAAAGCCGATTTGCCGTGCTCCTTCGAGCGCCGCCTGGTAAGGGGGCAGCCCCTGCTCGAGGTTGCGATACATGTTCTCGATCATGACGATGGCATCGTCGACCACGAAGCCGACTGAAATGGCCAGCGCCATCAGCGACAGGTTGTCGATGGAGAAGCCCGCCAGCCACATCCCGGCGCATGTCCCCGCCAAGGCCAGCGGAACCGACACACCGGCCGCGACGGTCGGCGTCATGCGGCGGAGAAACCCATAAACCACCACCATGACCAGAAAAACCGTCGCCAGCAGCGTCCACTGCATGTCGTCGACGCTTGCCCGGATCGAGCCGGTCCGGTCAACGATGGTCGATATCTCGACGCCGGCCGGAATCCACTGCTTGAGTCCCGGGAGCATCGCCTTCACCCGATCGACGGTGTCGATGACGTTGGCGTCGCCCTGCTTGGTGATCTGGATCAGCACCGCCGGCTGCTTGTTGAACCACGCCATCGAGCGGCTGTTGCGCGTCGCATCCTTGACGTCGGCCACGTCCGACAGCCGGACAAAATTCCCTCCCGAGCTTTTGATGACGATGTCGCGAAATTCGGCCGCCGTTCGCATCTGCCGGTTGGTCGACAGCGTCTCGCTCAGGCGGCCACCATTGAATATGCCGACCGGCCCGAGCGGATTGGCATTCACGATCGCGGTCCGGACATCGTCGGTGGCGATGCCCGCATTCGAGAGCGCCACCGGGTTGAGCGCAATGCGGACCGCCGGCTGGTCCGCGCCGCTTACGGAAACCTCACCGACACCCGGAACCTGCGAGATGCGCTGCACGATCACGGTGTCGGCGACATCGTAGATCGCGCTGGTCGACATGGTCTTTGAGGTCAGCGCCAGGACAAAGACCGGCGCCGCGGCGGGATTGGCCTTGCGGAATGTCGGCAGCGTCGGCAGGTCGCTCGGCAAATCCGCAAGCGAGGCGTTGATCGCCGCCTGCACGTCGCGCGCGGCGTGGTCGATGTTCCGTCCGATCGCGAACTGCAACTGGATGCTGGTGGTGCCAAGCGTGCTCGAGGACGTGATTTGGTCGATGCCCGCGATCTCGCCGAGTCGGCGCTCCAGCGGCGCGGCGACAGTGGCCGCCATGACCGAAGGGTCCGCCCCCGGCCGGCTGGCCGACACCCTGATCATCGGGAAGTCGACGTTCGGCACCGAGGCGACCGGAAGAAACCCGTAGGCAACCACGCCGATCAGAAACAGCCCGATCGCCAGGAGCGTGGTGCCGACCGGCCTGCGGATGAATGGCTCGGAAATCGAGACCACTATTGCATTCCTTCGCTCATGCCGGGGATCGTCGGCGGCTGCGGTCCGCCGGTCGGCACGGCCTGCTCGATGCGCTTGTTCAGACGGTCCAGCGCCAGATAGATCACGGGCGTGGTGTAAAGCGTGAGCAACTGGCTGAGCAGCAAACCTCCGATGATCGAGATGCCGAGGGGGAACCTCAGCTCGGAGCCGGTGCCGCTTCCGACCGCCAGCGGCAACGCGCCGAACAGCGCAGCCAGCGTGGTCATCATGATCGGCCTGAACCGGAGCAGGCATGCCTGCACGATCGCGTCGGTCGCCGACAGGCCCTGGCGGCGCTCAGCCTCGAGCGCGAAATCGATCATCATGATCGCGTTCTTCTTCACGATGCCCATCAGAAGAATGATGCCGATCAGGCCGATCACGGACAGATCCTGCCCGAACAGCATCAGCGCGAGAATGGCGCCGACGCCCGCCGAAGGCAGCGTCGAAAGAATCGTGATCGGGTGAATGTAGCTCTCGTACAGGACGCCCAGCACGATGTAGATCGTGACCAGCGCGGCCAGGATCAGCCAGGGCTGTCCGGCCAGCGACTTCGAAAACTCCGCCGCGTCGCCGGAAAACACGCCGACGATACTTGTCGGCATGCCGATCTGGTTCTCGATGGTCTTGACCCGCTCCACGGCATCGCCAAGCGATTCTCCCGGAGCAAGGTTGAAACTGAGCGACGCCGCCGGAAATTGCGCCCGATGCGAGATCACCAGCGGCGCGGTGGTTCGGGTCAACGTCGCGACCGCCGACAACGGCACCTGCGCGCCGGCAAGGCCCGGCAGATAGAGCTTGGACAGGATCGAGGGGTCGCGCTGATACTGCGGCAGGGCCTCCAGCACCACGCGATACTGGTTTGCCTGCCCGTAAATGGTCGATATCTGCCGCTGCGCGAACGCATCGTTCAACGTATCGTTGACGCCCTGGAGGCTGACGCCGAGCTGGCCCGCGCGCGCGCGATCGATGTCAAGCGCGGCTCGCAGACCGCTCTCCTGCGCTTCCGACGAGACATCCTGAAACAGCGGATCACGGCGGAGTTCGGTAACGAGCTTGCCAGCCCACTCGGCAACCTGGGCGGCATCGGTCCCCGTCAGGGTGTACTGGTATTGCGAGCGGCTCGACTGCGTGCTGATCTGGACGTCCTGTACCGGTTGAAAATAAACCGTCATGCCCGGGATCGATGCGACGCGCTCCTTCAGGCGCGCAACGACGACAGCCACATCGTCGCGGCGCTCGCTCCGCGGTCTCAGCGTCATCACCAGGCGCCCGACATTCGTCGTGGGATTTACCGAACCGGCGCCGATAACGGATACGACTCCCGTCACATCCGGATCTTCCTTGATTGCATTGGCCGCCTCGGTCTGGCGGCTTTGCATTTCGGCGAACGACACGTACGGTCCGGCCTCGGTGACCGCGGTGATGGAGGCTGTATCCTGGAGCGGCAGAAATCCCTTCGGCGCGACGACGTAAAGCACCAAGGTCGCGGCGATGGTTGCGAAGGTGACCAACAGTGTTGCGCGCTGGTGCCCAAGCACCCACAGCAAGCTCCGGCGGTAGAACTCGACCATCCGATCGGTCATGCGGCTGGCCCAGGCCAATCCCGGAATCGCGCGCTTGTCTTCGGAGCGCTTCAGAAGACGCGAGCACATCATCGGCGTCAAAGTCAGCGATACGACAGCGGATGTGACGACCGCGATGGTCAGCGTCAGGGCAAATTCGCGGAACATCCTCCCGACCAGTCCGGACATGAACAAAAGCGGGATGAACACCGCGATCAGCGAGACCGTCAGCGAGATCACGGTGAAGCCGATCTCCCTCGCGCCCCGCAGCGAGGCTTCCATGACGCTCTCGCCGTTTTCAATGTGGCGGACGATGTTTTCGATCATAACGATCGCGTCATCGACCACGAATCCGGTGCCGATCGTCAGCGCCATCAGCGACAGATTGTCGAGGCTGAACCCGGCGAAATACATGATGCCGAAGCTGGTGATCAGCGACAACGGGAGCGCCACGCCCGCGATCAACGTCGCGCGCAGCGAACGCAGGAAAAGCAGCACGACAAGCGTGACCAGCACGGCGCTGAGGATCAGCGTGAATTGCACGTCGTGAACGGACGCGCGGATCGTCACGGTGCGGTCGCTGACGACCGTCAGTTTGACGCCGGCCGGAATCGTGCGCTGGAGGTTCGGAATTGCCTCGCGGATCTGCCGGACAACCTCGATCACATTGGCGCCGGGCTGACGCTGGATGTCGATGATGACGGCCGGCGTTCCGTTATACCAGCCGCCGGTGCGGTCGTTTTCCAGCCCATCCACGATCCGGGCGACATCGCCGATCGTGACCGGAGACCCGTTGCGATAGGCGATGATGATCGGCTTGTACGCGTCCGCAGCCGTGATCTGGTCGTTGGCGGCAATGGTATAGGCCTGCTGCGCGCCATCCAGCGATCCCTTCGGGCCTGAAACATTGGCGCCGGCAATCGCGGTCCGCAGGTCTTCCATTGAAATGCCATAAGCGGCCAGCCGCGCGAGGTCGGCTTGGACTCGCACTGCCGGCTTCAGACCTCCGAGCACGGAAACGCGGCCCACCCCGGAAATCTGGCTGAGGCGCTGGGTCAGGACCGTATCGGCAATATCGCTCATGGCGCGCAGCGAGACGGTGTCGGACGTCAGCGCGAGCGTCATGACCGGCGCTGCGGCCGGATTCACCTTGGCGTAAGTCGGCGGATAGGGAAGGTTCTTCGGCAAGATCCCGGCCGCGGCGTTGATCGCCGCCTGCACGTCCTGCGTCGCGCCGTCGATATCGCGGTTGAGATCGAATTGCAGGGAAATCTGGCTGACGCCGAACGAACTTGTCGATGTCATCGACGACAGCGAGGGAATCTGTCCGAGCTGTCGTTCCAGCGGCGCGGTCAGCAGCGACGCAACGACGTCGGGACTGGCGCCCGGCAGCCGGGTGCTCACCTGCACCGTCGGGAAGTCGACCTGCGGCAGCGCCGAGACCGGCAGCGCCCAGTAGCCGAGCGCGCCTCCGATCAGCAGCGCGATCCCGAGCAGGGAGGTTGCGATCGGACGACGAATAAACGGTTCGGAGACGCCCATGTCTGTCAACTCGTCTGTCAACTCGCCTGTCAACCCGCTACCGCGGGCTCGATGCTCGGCACCCTGCCTCGCGGATCACGGGCGAGCCTTTGCGTTGCCGCCCGGCCGTCCGTTCTGCTGCGCTCCGCCACCCGGCTGCCTTTGACCTCCCTCGCCCCGATTGCCGCGTTGCTCGCCGTTGCCGCCGTCCTGGCGATTGCCGCGCCTGCCTTGCCGTTTCTGTGGCGCCAGATCAGCCGTCGGCGGCTGGCTGTTCTCGCTCACGCTCACCTTTGCGCCGTCGGACAGATTGGCAAATCCCGTGGTGACCACGCGATCCGTGGGGGCAATGCCCTTGGCGATCACCGCATCCTGTTCGTTCTGCTGGGTCACCGTCACCGGCTTTGCGGTTACGGTATCATCGCTTCCGATCACATAGGCGAAGGTTCCGAGCGGACCGCGCTGCACCGCCGAGGTCGGTATCACCGTCGCCTGCGACAGCGTTTCCACCTTGAGGCGGACGTTGACGAACTGGCCCGGCCAGAGCTGGAAGTTTCCATTCGGAAACTCTGCCTTCAGCTTCAACGTGCCGGTCGTCGGATCGACCTGATTGTCGATGCCAACCAGCCTGCCGGTATCGGCAACCGTCGTTCCGTCGTTTCCGAAGACATCGACTTCGAGAACTCCCTTCGCCACCGCCGCATTCACGCGCGTGATCTGCTGCTGCGGAAGGCTGAACTGCACGGCGATAGGCTGAAGCTGCGTTATGATGACAAGTCCGGTCGCATCGGACGCATGAATGATGTTGCCCTGATCGACCTGCCGCAGGCCCGCCCGGCCCGAAATCGGCGCGATAATCTTGGTATAGCCAAGCATCGCCTGGGCGTTGTCGATCGCGGCCTGATCGGCCTTGATGAGCGCCTCCTGCTGCGCAACGACCGCGCTCTGCGTATCGGCCTGCTGCTTTGATCCGGCATTGGAGGCGGCCAGTTGCTGGTAGCGCTTCAGATCGAGGCGCATGTTGGCAAGCTGCGCTTCGTCCTGCGCTTTCTTCGCGACCTGCTGATCGTATTGCGCCTGATAGATCACGGGATCGATCTCGCCCAGCACGTCGCCTTTGCGGACGTCCTGCCCTTCGGTGAAATTGACGGCTATCAGCTTGCCATCGACCTGCGAGCGCACGGTGACCGTGTTCAGGGCGCGGACGGCTCCCACGCCATCGAGGTAGACCGGCACATCCTGGATGCGCGGCGTCGCGGCAAGCACCGGAACTGCGAGATCGGGCCGCGTCCTTCCCTCGCGCTTGTTTTGCATGAACGCGTTCCAGCCAAGATAGGCGAGCCCTCCGGCGATCAGAAGCGCGATCACGATCCACATCGCGCGCCCACGGCCGCGGCCTGACGCGTTGCCGGGCGCTTCGCCGCCCGCCGTTTTCACGCTCTCGTCCGGACCCGGCTTAAAGAGCATTTCCTGCCCTCTCCATTCTTGGTTCCCAGCCTCCGCCCAGGGCCTGATAAAGGCTCACGATGGCCAGCAGTCGCGCAAGCTGCGCCTGCGACAGCGCATCCTCCGCCTGGAACAGCGTCAATTGCGTGTTCAACACCGTCACGATATCGGCGGTGCCGGCCCGAAGCTGCTGTTCGGACAGTTCGAACGCCCGGCGCGAGGCGGCCAGAACCTCCCGCTGAAGGCGCAGCTTCTCCGTGGTCTGGCGGATCGCGATCAACGCGTTATCGACGTCGGCGAATGCCGAAACCACCGTCTTGCGGTATGTCTGCAGCAGTTCGTCCTGCCTCGCTCTTGTGTATTCGAAATTACCGAGAATCCGGCCGCCGTCGAAGATCGGCTGCGTCAGTCCGCCGGCCAGACTGAAGAAAGCCGCATGGGGCTGGAATAGCGCGACAAGGGCCGAACTCTGATAACCGCCCTGCCCCGTCAACTGAATGGTCGGAAAAAACTGCGCGCGTGCGCTGCCCACATTGGCTGTTGCCGATGCGAGTTGAGCCTCCTGGCGGCGGATGTCCGGACGCTGCGTCAGCAATTCGGACGGCAGCCCCGGAGTGACCCGCGGTACGGCGATCCGGTTGAGTGAACCGCCCTTGACCTTCACGCTTTCCGGCGGGCGGGCCACCAGCGTCGCAAGCGCGTTGATGTTCTGCCCCAGGGTCTCGCGCAGCGGCGGAACGGCGGCCCGCTGGTTTGCCAGCACGCTTTCCTGTTGCGCGACGTCGAGATCGCTTCCGGTGCCGGCACTCAGCCGCTGCTTGATCGCATCGAGGACCCGCGCGGCGCTGGCGATGTTGCGTTCCGCGGTGCGAATACGGTCCTGGGAAGCAAGAACCTGAAAATAGGCATTTGCAACGCTGGTGAGCGTCGTCAGCGCAACCACGTCGCGATCAAAGCGGCTCGCGTTCGCGGTTTCCTCCGCGGCCAGGGTGGCATTGCGGTTTTTGCCCCAGAAATCGACCTCATAGCTGGCGGCGCTCAGCGTGGACGAATAGTTCACCACCTCCCGGCCGCCGATGCTGAGGCCGCTGGAACTCGATCCTGATGTGCGGGAATAGCTTTCCTGAGCGCCGATGCTGACGCTCGGCAGCAGCGCCGCTCCCGCGATCCGGGCTTGCTGGTCGGCCTGAATGATGCGCGCCGTCGCCGCGGCGATATCCAGGTTGACGGTCTGGGCTTCCTCCATCAGGTCGGTCAGTTCGGAAGACCGAAAACCGCGCCACCAGTCGAGAGTGGGCGAAGCGTCGGCCGCGGCCGGCCGCGCGGCGTTGTATGTGGCCGGAATATCCAGCGCCGGATCGGGAAGATCCCCGGTCAGGATGCAGCCGGCCGAGGTTGCAATCGCCGCCAATCCCGCAAGGAGCACGAGGGGACGCCAAATCCAGCTCGCAGCCCATTGGGGATCGATCAAGACCTTCGAGCCACTCACGCCGACCCCCGACAGGGAGCCAGAAGCGACAAGCAAGTATTCATACGAGGGCGGAGCACCCACATACCAACCTTTTTCGATATAAAAGACGACCCATCCACCGGTAATCATGCTTTCTCTTGGAACCGTCCTATTCTAGCGGGCCGATGAGTGGACGGACAGTCCCGCCCCGACAAGAACCTTAGATACGTTCCATGGGCTTCGCGCCATTGCAGATGACCTGATTCATCAAAAAGCCCCGTTTTGAAAGGCTTTCTGGGTGTCGGGGTCACGGGCGGAGCCGGCAATCTTACCAAGATTTCATGCGGCGTTTCTGCTCCGGACGCCTGCCGCCGGATTTTAGTCCCCACAAAGCGGGCGAATCGAGGCGCGCGCGTACTGCGGGCAGTTCGTGGAAGGTGCAGGCGGTGCCTTGACAGTTCTGCGCGACAAGGCAAACCGCGCCGCCACATCCCCGTCGTGCGATCGACCGCCTTGCTCCCTCTCTTGTAGCGCCCCCGCCTCTCAACTAGGGTTGCCGTATTCTTCCAACGGACTGACAAGATTAAGAATCTCATGAGAATCAAGAACGACGTCGTCGAAGCGATCGGAAATACGCCGCTTATCAAGTTGAAGCACGCATCGGAAACGACGGGATGCACCATCCTCGGCAAGGCCGAGTTCATGAATCCGGGCCAGTCGGTCAAGGATCGCGCCGGCAAACAGATGATCCTTGAAGCCGAAAAACGGGGCGATCTCGAGCCCGGCGGCCTCGTAGTTGAAGGCACCGCCGGCAATACCGGCATCGGCCTCGCCGTGGTCGCCAGCGCGCGCGGCTATCGCACCATGATCGTGATCCCGGAGACGCAGAGCCGGGAAAAGAAGGACATGCTGCGGCTGTGCGGAGCCGAACTGGTCGAGGTCCCGGCGCTCCCTTACAGCAATCCGAACAATTATCAGCACGTCGCAAAGCGGCTCGCGGACGACCTGCGCAGGTCCGAGCCCAACGGGGTGTTGTTTGCCGACCAATGGAACAACCTCGACAATCCCAAGGCCCACTACGTTTCAACCGGTCCCGAAATCTGGGAGCAGACCGGCGGCAAGGTCGATGGCTTCATCTGTTCGATCGGAACCGGCGGCACGCTGGCCGGCACCGGTGCTTTCCTGCGGGAGAAAAACAAGGACATCATCATCGGCGTCGCCGACCCCCGGGGAGCCGCCATGTATGAACTGTTCAAGAACGGCGTGGCCAAGGCGACTCCGGGCGGATCGATCACCGAGGGAATCGGGCTTGGACGGGTGACGCCGGTCATCGCCAACGCCAAGGTCGACGAGGCCTACCTCATTCCCGACGAGGAAGCCGTGCCGGTGATCTACGATCTGCTTGAACACGAGGGACTCTGTCTTGGCGGCTCAACCGGCATCAATGTCGCCGGCGCAATTCGTCTCGCACGCCAGTTGGGTCCCGGCCACACGATCGTGACGATGCTGTGCGACTCCGGCAACCGCTATCAGTCCAAGCTGTTCAACCCCGACTTCATGCGCTCCAAGAACCTTCCCGTGCCGCAATGGCTCGAGAAGCGAACCACGGTGAAGATTCCGCTCGCGCCAGCTTAGGCTCCGTAGCGCTCTCAACGCAGGATCTGGCTGAGGAAAAGCTGGGTCCGCGGATGTTTCGGATTGGCGAAAAAATTCGCGGGCGTGTCGGATTCGATGATCTGTCCCTCGTCCATGAACACGATCCGGTTCGCCACCTCCCTGGCGAAGCCCATTTCGTGCGTGACCACGAGCATGGTCATGCCTTCTTTGGCGAGATCGACCATCGTGTCGAGCACCTCCTTGACCATCTCGGGGTCGAGCGCCGAGGTCGGCTCGTCGAACAGCATGACCTTCGGATTCATCGTGAGCGCGCGCGCAATCGCCACGCGCTGTTGTTGGCCTCCTGACATCTGGCCGGGATACTTGTTGGCCTGATGCGGAATCTTGACGCGCTCAAGAAACTTCATCGCCGCTGCCTCGGCGTCTTTCTTCGGGATATTGCGGACCCAGATCGGAGCGAGCGTACAGTTTTCAAGCACCGTCAGATGCGGAAACAGATTGAAGTTCTGGAAAACCATTCCGACCTCGCGCCGGACTTCATCGACGTGCCGCAGATTGGGTCCCAGTTCGATTCCATCGACGATGATCCGGCCTTCCTGAAATTCCTCGAGCGCGTTGATGCAACGGATCAGTGTTGATTTTCCCGAACCGGACGGGCCGCAGATCACGATACGCTCGCCGCGCGCCACGTCGAGGTCGATGTCCCGCAGCACATGGAAGCTGCCGAACCACTTATTGAGGCCTGCGATGGAAACGATGGCATTCGCGTCCGTCATATCCCGCCCCCAGCTTCAGCTTCGCCTGTCCGGATTCAGCCGATGTTCGACGAACAGCGAATATCGGGACATGCCGAAACAGAACACGAAGTAGATGATGCCTGTGAAGGCAAACCCGGTGAACAGCGTGGTTGGCGTCGCCCATGTCGGATCCGCGAAGGTAGCCCGCAAGCTCCCGAGCAGATCGAACAGCGCGACGATCGAGACAAGCGAGGTATCCTTGAACAAGGCGATAAAGCTGTTCACCAGGCCGGGAATGACATGCCGCAACGCCTGCGGCATCACGATCAACCCGGTCGTCTTCCAGTACGACAGGCCAAGCGCGCTGGCGGCTTCCGCCTGCCCCCGCGGAATCGCGGCCAGGCCGCCGCGAATAACTTCAGCGTTATAGGCGCCGGCGAACAGCGCGATTCCGATCAGGACCCGGACCAGACCATCGACGGTGAAGTTTCCGGGAAGAAAAAGCGGAAGCATGTAGGTCGCGAAAAACAGCACCGTGATGAGCGGAACGCCACGCCAGAACTCGATGAAGGCGACGGAAGAAATCCGGATCAGCGGAATGGTGGAGCGCCGTCCCAATGCCAATGCGATCCCGACCGGTATCGACGATACGATGCCGGTCACCGACACCACGAGCGTCACCAGCAGACCGCCCCAGAGACGGGTATCGACCACCGGAAGCCCGCCACGATCGAGGTGCATCACCGCCATCACCGCGCCAGCGCCGAGGAACGCGATCAGGCTGGTGAGCAGCGCGCGCCAGCCCGTCCGGAAGGCGCCGTTCAGAAGAAAGAGCAGCAGCGACACGATCGCGGCTGTGCATGCAAAGTCGTACCAGACCGGCTGGTCGGAATTTTGCAGCCAGTCGCGGAGCTGGAGCAGCGGCCATGCCAGAAAGTTCACCGCATCGCCGATCCATGCAACGGCATCTCCCGCGAGCCGCAAAACCGAACCTATTCCGCCCGCCTCTCCTGAGGCGGCGAGTTGCCGTCCGGCGTTGCCGTTGCCGTGACGGTCGGCACCGGCTCGGCCATCGCAGGT
>JBIQHO010000364.1:0-1395 GCA_044508545.1 Bradyrhizobiaceae bacterium
CAATGCCGGCTCCCTGGCCAAGTCGATCGGCGCGGTATTCGCCGACGACGCGCGACTCGTCGCCATGTCCGCCGCCGCCATCTCCACCACTTCGGACACGTTCAACACCGCCGACATGGCCGAACGCTTCTGCCATTTTGTGGGGAAGGTAAAGCGCGGCGGGGATGCATCACGCGTCGCTCCATGACAGATCGGAAAGCCGAACCATGATGCGCATCATCACATCTGACGCCGGCTAACCATGCGCGTCGTTCACACGGTATCTTCGATAGAATCCGAGGCGGCCGGGACGACCTATGCGGTCACACGGCTCACAAGGTCCATCGCTTCGCTTGGTCACGACGTCGATCTTTTTTCCCTGGGCGAGCCAAGCTGTGCCACCGACAGCACCTATCGCGACACCTATCGCGACAGGCGCTTCAAGCGCGACCTGACGGAATTCGGGCCGTTGCGCAGGCTTGGCGCATCGGGCGCCATGCGACACGCGCTCCTGACCTCAGAAGCGGAGATTTTTCACACTCACGGCCTTTGGATGATGCCCAACGTCTATCCAGCGCAGGCGGCGCGCGCGTATTCACGCCCGTTTATCCTGTCGCCGCATGGAATGCTGGGAAAAGCTGCGCTGCAGTTCTCCGACCTCAAGAAGCGTGTCTTCTGGGCTCTCTTGCAGGCCAAGGCAGCGCGCCAGCTTGCTTGCCTTCACGCGACTGCCAAGCAGGAATACGAAGACATACGCGCTTTTGGGCTGAAGCAGCCGGTCGCGATCATTCCAAACGGCATAGACATTCAACCAGTCCGGATTCCGTCCGGCAACTTTGGAAAATCGTCCCCGTTCGTGCTTTCGCTCGGGCGCATCCACCCCATAAAAGCCCTGGACCGGCTCATCCAGGCATGGGCCCTGGTCGATGCCGATTTTCCGCAATGGCGCCTGAAGATCGTCGGCCCCAGCGAGATCGGTCATGGAGATCAGCTAAGGCAACTTGCGCGCGAGCTGAACCTTGCTTCGGTGGACATTTCGGGACCGGTATTCGGTGAGGAAAAGACGGCATTGCTGGCCGAAGCTGAATTGTTCGCCCTGTCGACGCTGCACGAGAATTTCGGCATGACCGTCGCCGAAAGCCTTGCCGTGGGAACCCCGGCCATCTCGACCAAGGGCGCGCCCTGGGCCGGACTTCAAACGCATGAATGCGGCTGGTGGGTCGATCACGGCGTGGAACCGCTCGCCGCCGCCCTCCGAACTGCCATGTCGATGTCCCCCGAAAAGCGTCGCGCCATGGGCGCCAGGGGGCGGGCCTGGATGGAGCGGGAATTCGGCTGGGAAAGCAGCGCCCGGGAGATGATCGAAGTCTATCGTTGGCTGGTCGAAGGTGGCGAAAGGCCCGGATGTGTGCACGA
>JBIQHO010000364.1:1405-3445 GCA_044508545.1 Bradyrhizobiaceae bacterium
AAGGGAACGGCGAACCTGCCCTTGACATTGCCGCCAATCGCACCGCGCGAAAATGGTCAAGGAAAGAGTTGGCCGGGCGCGTTCTCTGGAGCTTGTCCCGCCCCTTGTTCGCGTTGAGTCCGCGGCCGTTCTGGGGCTGGCGGCGCTTTCTCCTGCGCCTGTTCGGTAGCAGGCTCGGACGCCAGGTGCATGTTTATCCATCCGTGCGGATCACCATTCCGTGGAACCTGTCGGCAGGTGATCATTCCGCGATCGGGGACAGGGCAATCGTCTATGCGCTCGGCCCGATAACGCTCGGCGATCGCGTCACCGTTTCGCAGGGCGCGCATCTTTGCGCGGGCACGCACGACTATCACGATCCTGCCATGCCGCTGCTGAAACTGCCCATCACCATCGACAGCGACGCTTGGATTTGCGCCGATGCATTCGTCGGGCCGGGTGTTCGCGTCGGCGCCAGGGCCATTTTGGGCGCGAGATGCGTAGTCACAAAGGACGTGGAGCCCGATGCGATCATGATCGGCAATCCGGGAAGATTGTTGCGCCGGCGCACTAAAGGAGCGTGTCGTGAAGGCGCCTGAAGGAATCTCAGGATATCGATACCACGACCAAAGGCAGTCATGCGCGCACGGCTACCTGCTGCCTGCCGTGCGATCGGAACTCGCCGGGTTCTTCGGCAGGAGAGGGAACGACGATATGCGTATCTTCGACCTTGGCTGCGGCAACGGCAGCGTCGCAGCCCTGCTGGCCGGTGAGGGCTACGAGGTGTCCGGGGTCGATCCGTCGACCGACGGGATCGCACAGGCCCGGGCGGCCTATCCCCATCTGCGTCTGGAGACCGGTTCCGCCTATGAAGACCTGGTCGGGCGCTTCGGCCGTTTTCCGGCGGTCATCAGCCTGGAAGTCGTGGAACACGTATACGCCCCGCGCGACTTCGCGCATACGTTGTTCGATCTCGTCGAACCGGGCGGCATCGCACTGGTATCAACACCCTATCATGGCTACTGGAAAAACCTTGCCCTGGCCCTGACGGACAAATTCGACAATCATTTCACGGCACTGTGGGATCACGGCCACATAAAATTCTGGTCGAGGCGCACGCTTCGCCTGCTCCTGCAGGAGGCCGGGTTCCAAGTGCAGTGCTTCTTGCGTGTCGGCCGGGTCCCGATACTGGCGAAATCGATGATCGCCATTGCGAGGAAACCGACGGCATGAACGGAAATGCGCCGTTCCTGCCCGACGTGCATGCCCTGATCCTTTCGCTTGACGAAGAGCTGCACATCGCGCGCTGCATCGAGAGCCTGAAAGGACAGTGCGCGACTGTAACGGTCATAGACAGCGGCTCAAGCGATGCCACGATTGCCATCGCCAGGGAACTCGGGGCCAGCGTGTGGACAAACCGCTGGGTCAACCACGCCACGCAGATGAATTTCGCCATCGACGCGCTTGCCGGCAAGGACGGCTGGCTGTTGCGCATCGACGCCGACGAAGTGCTCGATACCGACAGCAGGCAGACATTGGCCGAAGCGATCCTGGCCGCGCCGCCGCAAGTGGACGGCCTGCTGGTCCAGCGGCGGATCCATTTCATGGGGCGCCGCATTCGCCATGCCGGTATCGAACCCAGTTGGCAGTTGCGCCTGTGGCGCAACGGACGCGGACGCTGCGAGCAGCGGTGGATGGACGAGCACATGAGGGTCGCGGGCGAGGTCGCAAGAACCGGTATCGTGCTCAGCGACATCAACCTGAATTCGCTTTCCTGGTGGACGGCCAAGCACAACGCCTATGCCTCGCGCGAGGCGATCGACATCCTCAACCGCCGCCACCGCTTCACGCCGAGCGACGGACTTTCGCACGGCGGCGCGAGCGCGCAGGCTCGGATGCGCCGGTTTTTCAAGGAACAGGTATACGGGCGCATGCCCAGGGGACCACGGGCGCTTCTCTATTTCCTGTACCGGTATCTGTTCCGCCTCGGCTTCCTCGATGGAGCGCCCGGCTGGTACTTCAACGTCCTGCAAGCCTTCTGGTATCGCACGCTCGTCGATG
>JBIQHO010000365.1:0-3424 GCA_044508545.1 Bradyrhizobiaceae bacterium
TGGTCAAGGTGATGGAGTTCGGCGCCTTCGTGAACTTCTTCGGCGCCAAGGACGGTCTCGTGCATATTTCGCAGCTCGCCGTCGCCCGCGTGCAAAAAACCTCCGACGTTGTCAAGGAAGGCGACAAGGTCAAGGTCAAGCTGCTCGGTTTCGACGATCGCGGCAAGACGCGGCTGTCGATGAGGGCGGTCGATCAGGAGACCGGCGAGGATCTCGAGGCCAAGCAAAAGGCGGAAAAAGCCGACGCACCGCGCGAAGCCGCGGTCGAGTAATTTTCGCCACAGCATTTTCCGCTTCTGATTCAATCAGAAGCGGAAAAACTCTTGAATAAAATTACGGCGCAGATCAGCGCACCACGATCCTGACCCGACTTGCGCGCCGCAGGCGGCCATCCCCGGCAGCTACAAAAACGCTACGCAACTCCACACCCCCAGTTCTCTCCAATCAAAATTAGCCACCCTCGGATTAACCCGAGGTGGAGAGGGAGGGAGGCTGTCATCGTTGCACGCTCTACACCTCGACCACCGTCGTCACCGGCACATGATCGGACGGACGGTTCCAGCCGCGGGCGTCGCGGGTGATGCGGAAGTCGCGGACGCCGTCCCGCAGCGCCTGCGAGACCCAGATGTGATCGAGCCTGCGACCGCGATCGGCGGCAACCCAGTCGGCGGCGCGGTAGCTCCACCACGTATAGACCTTCTCCGACATCGGAATCCGCGCGCGAGCGACATCGACCCAGTTGCCGTGGCTTTGCACGCCGAGCAGCTTCTCGCATTCGACGGGCGTGTGCGAAACGATCTTCAGAAGCTGCTTGTGCGACCAGACATCGTTCTCGTGCGGCGCGACGTTGAGGTCGCCAACCAGGATATGCCGGTCGTTGTCCTGCGGATGCAGGGGCGCGCAGGCTTTCATCTCGTCGAGGAATTGCAGCTTGTGGGCGAACTTCGGATTGAGCGCGGGATCGGGAATGTCCCCGCCGGCCGGCACGTAGAAATTGTGCAGCACCAGCGGCGCGGCGAGACGCGCCTCACGGCCGAAGGTCACGGTGACATGACGCGAGTCGATCTTGTCGCAGAAGGTGCGGATATTGCTGGCGTCGAACGGCACTTTCGAGACCACCGCGACGCCGTGATAACCCTTCTGCCCGTTGAGCGCGATGTGCTCGTAGCCAAGCCGGCGGAAGCGTTTCAGCGGAAAGGCGTCATCGGGACACTTGGTCTCCTGCAGGCACAGCACGTCCGGCCGCTGCGCTTTCAGAAACTTCGCAACGAGGTCGATGCGCAGCCGAACCGAGTTGATATTCCAGGTGGTGAGGGTGATCTGCATGATGTCTGGTGAAATCGCCGACAAGCCTTGAGCCCTTCCGTTTCTGAAGGAATCAGAAGCGGGCTCCATGATTTTGATTTGACGCGTTTTCTTGACGCGAACCGGTATCCACTTCGCTCGAAAACGCTATCGTGTCGTCATACGCGGGCTTGACCCGCGTATCCATCGATATTCGAAAGATTTCTGGATGCGCGCGGCGACGTCTCAGTTGTTCGACGTCGGATACCGGGTGTAGTCGATCTTGAACAAAGCGGGATCGAGCTTCGCCGTGGAGTTCAGATTGTAGATCGCCACCGTGGTGTCGTATCCTTGCGGATCGGTCACGGTCCACTGCTTGAGCTTGCCGTCCTTGACGCCGACCATCAGCATCAGGCGGGAGGTGCCGATCAGCGCCTGTTTCTCCTCGATGGTGATGCTGATGTAGAGATCGTCCGAAGTCACGCCGACGACGTTGGTGTCCTTCATCAGGTCGATGCGGTCGGACAGCAGATAGCGCAGCGGCGTCTGCGACAGCGGATAGATGTCCTGGGTCGCGAGCTTGGTGTCGCGAACCACGAGCGACGAGCCGTCGGAAATCATCGCGATCGGCGACGGCGGGTCGTATTCGAACCGCACCTTGCCCGGCTTCTGGATGTAGAATTCGCCGGTCGAGCGGCTGCCGTCGGGGCCGACCTGCACGAAATTTCCGGCCAATGTCCGCAGCGACGACAGATAGGCGCTGACCCGCGCCGCAGCCGCCTTCTGATCCGCGTTGAAGGTCGCGAAGAAATTCGCCGGCACGTTGCGGCGCCGATCCGGAATGATCGGCTCGGGCGGCTGCGTGGTCCCGGTGACCTCCGGTTCGACGGTCTCATGAAGTTTCGCTGTGGCCGCGCCGTCGCGGGCCTTCGGGCCCGGTCGCGGGACCGGAACGGCCTGCGCGAAGGCGTACGGAATGAAAAGACCGGCGATCAGCGCCGCAGCGAGCCAGACCGCACCGATGCGCGCGCGGCCGCGGATCGGGCGACGGGGCGCGGATGAATGTGTCACGTGTCTGCTCAATGTCTCGTCCTGTCCGCCCGAGATGTGCTTTCTAGCGCATGATCCGCCAAAGTGTGAGCGGTTTGGCGAAAAGATCATGCGCATTCTCAATATCTAGCGCGCGATCGGGCGCAAAACCGGAAATCCACTTTGGCTGATCGCGCTCCAAGCGCTTTGCGCCGCTGCGGATATCCCTTTTTCCGGGACGAGTTCCGGCAGACGTCGCCACCTGTCGGGGCGCTCAGAAGTTCGCTTCATGTTCCGGCAGGTCCGGCAGGCGGACCTTCTGAATCGAAGAATCAATAAGATGCAGCATCCTCTTTTTATTTTACGAAGCTCGTATGGCGTTGCCGCAAGGACAGGCGAGCCCCGAACCGGGCCACTAGCGTGATGCTGTGGCGATTTCGCGACTCCGAAGCAAGATCACCGCGATATCGGTCATGCGTCAGAACTGGCCTTCTTCTTCCTCGATCAAAATTTCGCGCTTTCCTGCGTGATTGGCCTGCCCCACGATGCCTTCGAGCTCCATGCGCTCCATCAGCGAGGCGGCGCGGTTATAGCCGATCTGGAGACGGCGCTGGATGTAGCTGGTGGAGGCCTTGCGGTCGCGCTTCACGATCGCCACAGCCTGCGCGAACAGATCGCCGCCGCCGTCGCCGCCCATGCCGGTCGAATCGAACACCGCGCCGTCTTCGTCGGTCGGCTCCTCCGCCGTGACGGCCTCGAGATATTCCGGCGCGCCTTGCGTCTTGAGGTGACGAACCACCTTTTCGACTTCCTCGTCCGACACGAACGGCCCATGCACGCGCGAGATGCGGCCGCCGCCGGCCATGTAGAGCATGTCGCCCTGGCCGAGCAGTTGCTCCGCGCCCATTTCGCCCAGGATAGTGCGGCTGTCGATCTTTGACGTGACCTGGAAGGAGATGCGGGTCGGGAAGTTGGCCTTGATGGTGCCGGTGATGACGTCGACCGAAGGACGCTGCGTCGCGAGGATGACGTGCAGCCCGGCGGCGCGCGCCATCTGCGCCAGCCGCTGCACCGCGCCCTCGATGTCCTTGCCGGCGACCATCATCAGGTC
>JBIQHO010000366.1:0-3408 GCA_044508545.1 Bradyrhizobiaceae bacterium
CGGTGAAACAGCCGAAATGCCGGGCCTCTACAACGAGGGAGACTACGATCTGGCGGGCTTCGCGGTCGGCGCGGCTGAGCGCGGCACCCTGCTGCCGCGCCCCGATATCGCTGCCGGCGACGCCGTGATCGGGCTTGCGTCGTCCGGTCCGCATTCCAACGGATATTCGCTGGTCCGGAAAGTTCTTGAGATTTCGGGTCTCGGCCTCGCTACTCCTGCGCCGTTTGCGCCGATCACGACGCTCGGCGGTGCTTTGCTCACGCCGACCCGGCTCTACGTCAAATCCTGCCTGCGCGCGATCCGCGAAACCGGCGCGGTGAAGGGGCTTGCCCACATCACCGGCGGCGGCTTTACCGACAACATCCCCCGCGTATTGCCCAAGCATCTCGGCGTGCGCATCGACCTCGCCCAGATGACGGTGCTACCGGTCTTCAAATGGCTGGCGCAGCAGGGCGGCATCGCCGAGCTTGAACTGCTGCGAACCTTCAATTGCGGCGTCGGAATGATCGCGATCGTGCGGCGCGAGGCGGTCGACGAGGTCGCGGACGTGCTGACGCAGGCCGGCGAACGCGTCGCACTGCTCGGTGAGGTGATCGTTGCCAGCGACGACAGCCGCGTCGCTTATAACAACCACCTCGATCTCGTGATCTGAGACGATCCGGCAGGATGAAAGCATGAAACCCCGTGTCGCAATCCTGATTTCCGGGCGCGGGTCGAACATGATCGCGCTGGTGGAGGCCGCGAAGGCCAAGGACTTCCCGGCTGAAATTGCCCTCGTTATTTCCAACAAGGCCACAGCAGAGGGCCTCGCCAGAGCGCAGGCGGCCGGCATTCCGACGCTCGTTATCGAGAGCAAGCCGTTCGGCCGGGACCGCGCTGCGTTCGAAGCCAAACTGCAATCGGTGCTGGACGACAACCGCATCGATCTCATCTGTCTCGGCGGTTTCATGCGGCTGTTCACAGCCGATTTCGTCCAGCGTTGGCAGGGACGAATGCTCAACATCCATCCGTCGCTGCTTCCGTCATTTCGCGGCCTCGATCCTCACGGCCAGGCCCTGCGCGCCGGCGTGAAAATTTCCGGCGCGACTGTCCACTTCGTCATTCCGGAGACCGATGCCGGTCCCATTATCATCCAGGGCGCGGTCGCGATACGCGACGACGACACGGCGGAGACGCTGGCCGCGCGCGTGCTGGAGATCGAGCACCGCATCTACCCCGATGCGCTGCGGCTTGTCGCAAGCGGCGGCACGCGCCTGGAGGGCGACGTCTGCAAGACGTCGGCCAATGCCAGTCCGGACGACAGCCTGATCTCGCCGTCGGTAATCTGACCGGGTTCGGTCCGGAAAAGGACGAAACCCCCGGGTCGCGCATTGGAGGCACGCCGCAGCGACCTGCCCCAATCGCGTTAGTGAAATTATGAGACCTTCAGATTTTCAGCCGAGGTCTTGCCGCGATTTTCGACCAGATCGTATTCGATCACCTGATCCTCGTTGAGGGTGCTGAGACCAGCCCGCTCCACGGCTGAGATGTGAACGAAGACATCCTTGTCGCCGGTCGTCGGCTTGATGAAGCCGTACCCCTTGGTCGGATTGAACCATTTGACGGTGCCCTTCTGCATCGTCTGCCTCCCCTGTCTGGGTATAAAAAAGACGCGGCCGCGCATCGCGCACCACGCTACAAACGGCCCCCTCCTGATCTCTGCTGAACCTTCGAATTCGCGAAACGCACAGACGAACGGACCAAGATCCGGTTGCACCAGGATTGCAACACGAAAATTACCTCTTAGCAAGTCACGACCGATAATCGTAAAACTGGCCGAGGCAGGGGTTTCGAAACGCCGGCGGGGCGGCCCCACCCGGCTCATGATACGGCGCTTCAACGGCTCATTGAGGTATGACACGGCGGAGGCTCCAACCTCGCTTTGCGGGCGATGTCCCAGCTATCCACATGTTTTGATACCGGCCCTGAATGCGCGGCGCGACGTGCCAATCCCGTTCTAGAGACGCTCGGTGGAGACCTGCATCCGCCTGCGCCAGAGCGAGCCGGCGATCAGCACGATGATCGCTCCCAGTACGGCACAAACAATTTCCGCTCCGGTGCCGCCATCAACGGCGAATTGCGGCGCAAGGCCCAACCGCGCCAGCATCGTATCCAGAAACGCACCGGCGCCGGCGTCGAACAGCGTGTGCAGTCGCGGCGCGACCGCCGGATCGGTCGCGATGACATCCCCCGCGATCCAACCCAGCAAAGCCGCTCCGGCCCACACCAGAAAAGGCAGGCGATTGAGCAACAGCATGATCAGCGCGGCGCCGGCCACGATCAGCGGCACGCTGATGGCCAGTCCGATGATCAACAGCGGCAAGCTGCCATTTGCGGCCGCCGCAACCGCAATCACATTGTCGAGACTCATCACGATGTCCGCGACGACTACGACCTGAACGGCGGCCCACAAATGCCCGGCTGCGGCAACCCCCTCCTCGTCCTCCTTCTCCGGCACCAGCAGCTTGGCGGCAATCACGAGCAGCGCGACGCCTCCCGCCAGCTTGAGGTAGGGCAATTCCATCAGGGTTGCGACAATCCCCGTAAAGACAATGCGGAGAATGACTGCGGCGGCGGCTCCGAGGACCATGCCCCAAAGCCGCTGCGGCGGCGCCAGCCCGCGACAGGCAAGCGCAATGACCAGCGCGTTGTCGCCGGACAACAGCACGTTGATCCAGATGATCTTGCCGACGGCAAGCCAGAACGCCGAATGGTGCGACTCAGTTCGAAATTCAGCGAAGACCGATGTGATCGTCGCCAGATCGAAGATGTGCAGCAGTGAATCCAATGGCGTCCTTTACCTCACTGTCTAGCCGACGATCTCGTTGCTTGAGAAAAACTGGGCGATTTCGACCGCAGCGGTTTCAGGCGCGTCCGATCCGTGAACGGAATTTTCGCCGACCGACTTCGCATGGAGCTTGCGGATCGTACCGTCGGCTGCCTTGGACGGATCGGTCGCGCCCATGATCTCGCGATATTTGAGGACGGCATTGTCCCCTTCCAGCACCTGCACGACGACGGGAGCGGAAATCATGAAATCGACCAGCTCTCCGAAAAAGGGGCGCGCCTTGTGCACGGCATAGAACGTCTCGGCCTGCTCGCGGGTCATGCGGATGCGCTTCTGGGCCACGATCCGAAGCCCGGCCTTTTCGATCAGGGCGTTGATCGCACCGGTCAGGTTTCGCGCGGTTGCATCCGGTTTGATAATGGAAAAGGTGCGTTCAGTCGCCATGTCGAGATCCTTGATTGAGCGGCCGTGGAAGTTGCGGCGCTTATATCGGCGCGCATCATTGACGGCAAGCGCGCTGGGTACGCCGACGCCAGCTGGCAATGCAGAGAAACAGCCCGCGCACGGGACCGCACGCCATT
>JBIQHO010000367.1:0-3397 GCA_044508545.1 Bradyrhizobiaceae bacterium
ATGCCACCAACCGGGTGGACATTCGCGTCGCCACCAAGACATTTGGTCATCTGCTGGGCCTGCCGGTTGCGTTCTTCGAGCACATTTCCGCAGGCGTCCTCGTCAAGCATATGCAACAGGCGGCGCGTATCCGTGAATTCCTGACGGGCCGACTGTTCGTCACGATGCTGGATACCATTTCGCTGTTCGTCTTCATTCCTGTGCTCGCGTTCTATAGCATCAAGCTGACTGGCCTGGTGCTTGCTTTTACCGCGCTCAGCGGGACGATTGTCACGCTGTTGATGGGCCCGTTCCGGCGCCGATTGCTCGCGCTCTATGAAGCCGAGGCCGCGCGTCAGGCCCTTCTCGTCGAAACGGTGCACGGCATGCGAACCGTGAAGTCGCTGGCGATGGAGCCGCTGCAGGGGCGGCAGTGGGACGATCGTTGCGCTCTGTCGACGGAAATGCGTTTTGGCGTCGAGAAGATTTCGGCGGGCGCCCAATCGATCACCGGACTGCTGGAAAAGCTGATGACCCTGGGAATTATTGCGCTCGGGGCGTTGGATGTTTTCAGCGGTGAGATGACGATCGGCGCGCTCGTCGCGTTCAATATGCTGGCCGGTCGGGTCTCGGGACCACTGGTTCAGATGGTCACCATGGTCCATGAATACCAGGAAGTCGCGCTTGCGGTGAAGATGCTTGGCGAGGTGATGAACCAAAAGCCGGAGCGCGAGAGCGGGCGCGAAGGCTTGCGGCCCGAACTGGTCGGCAGGATCGAGTTCGAAAACGTGTCGTTCCGCTACAGCCCCGATGCACAACTGGCGCTCGACGATGTGTCATTCAAGGTCGAACCTGGCAAGGTGTTCGGAATTGTCGGCAGGAGCGGCTCCGGAAAAACGACGATCACCCGCATGATATCGGGGCTTCATCCGGTTCAGGAGGGACTCGTGCGGATCGACGGCTATGATGCGCGCGAGCTTGATCTGGCGCATCTACGTCGGGATCTCGGTCTGGTGTTGCAGGATAATTTTCTTTTTCGCGGTACCGTGCGGGATAACATCGCCAGCGTGAAACGGGGAGCCTCGTTCGCGGAAGTCGTGCAGGCGGCACAGCTGGCCGGCGCGGATGAATTCATCGAGCGTTTGCCGCGCGGCTTCGACACGATGCTCGAGGAAAACGCCTCGAATCTCTCGGGCGGGCAGAAGCAGCGGCTTGCGATCGCGCGCGCTTTGATCGTCAATCCTCGCGTGTTGATCCTCGACGAAGCTACGAGCGCGCTCGATTCAGAAAGCGAGATGATCATTCGTAGGAATCTGCGGCGGATTGCTGCGGGGCGCACCGTAATCATCGTGTCGCATCGACTGTCTATGCTGTCGGAGGCCGATGCGATACTCGTCTTAGACCGGGGACGCGTTGTCGACATCGACCGTCATGACAGTCTTTTGACGAAATGTTCAATGTATCGCCATCTGTGGAACCAGCAGATGAGGCATGTCGCATGACGGGCAATACTGAAAAGCCGTCCAAATCCAGGCAGAGCGGCTTTGCCAGATTGCGCGACAACCAGCGCCGCAAGCGTGACATCTCCCGCGCGATGCCAGCAAGGTTGCCTGTCGTCAGCGAATTTCAATCGGACGCGATGGAGATTGAACAACGCAAGCCGCCGCGGCTTGCGCGGATCACACTGTATTGCGTTGTCGTTTTAATTTTCGCGGCCACGGTCTGGGCCACGGTGTCGCATGTCGATATGATCGTGACCGCGCAAGGCAGGCTGATCACCACCCGACCCAACCTGGTGGTTCAGCCGCTTGAGACCTCGGTCATTCGCGAGATCCATGTCAGGGCGGGCGATGTCGTCAATCGCGGCGATGTGCTTGCGACGCTGGATCCGACTTTCTCGCAGGCCGATCTCGATCAGCTCCACGATCGCGTTTCCGCGCTGGATGCCGCGATCAACCGCCTCAATGCCGAGCTGGCGGGGCAGGACTACACCGTCACAAATCCGTCGGATCCGGATCAAATCCTGCAGGACAAGCTGTTCCTGCAGCGAAAGTCGTTCAATGCCGCGCAGTTGAGCAATTTCGACGCTCAGATCGCCAGCGCCCGCGCCAACCTGGAGACAAGTCATAACGAGGAAACCGTATTGGTGCAGCGATTGGAGACTATGAATTCGATCGAGTCGATGCGCAGTACGTTGATGGACAAGAAGGTCGGGTCGCGTCTGAATTTCCTGCTGTCCCGCGATGCACGGCTTGAAGTGGAAAGCAATCTTTCGCGTGCCCGCGGCAGTCAGGTCGATTATGCCCACCGCGTCGAGAAGGCGTCGGCCGATCGTCAGGTGTTCATCGAGGACTTTCGCAAGCAGGCTTCGCAGGATCTGGTGGAGACCGTGGCAAAGCGTAACAGCGCGGCTGAGGATCTCAAGAAAGCCGAGTTGCGCCGCAAGTTGATTGTGCTGACGGCGCCGGCGGATGCCATTGTTCTTGAGGTCGCCAATCGCACGGTCGGGTCGGTTGCGCGAGAAGCTGAAACGCTGTTTGTGCTGGTGCCACGAAATGTGCCGTTGCAGGCCGAGGTTGACGTCGAGGGTCGTGATATCGGCCAGGTCGAGGTCGGACAGGCGGTTCGGATCAAGTATGAAGCCTATCCGTTCCAGAAGTTCGGCACCGGTTCAGGTACGGTTCGTGTGGTCAGCCATGATGCCTTTGCGCCGGATGCCAAGAACGAACCGGCGCATCGGGGCCAAGCGCCGTACTATCGGGTGTTGGTCGATGTCGCCGATACGAAACTGCGCCGGCAACCGGAGCATATGCAATTGCTTCCGGGTATGGCCGTTACGGCGGAACTCAAGGTCGGAAACCGCCGTGTGATTTCGTACTTCCTGTACCCGCTGCTACGCGGTCTCGATGAAAGCATCCGCGAGTATTAGACTGCTTTTATCAGGCTGAAGTGACGCATAACCCAAATGCCAAAGCCATTCCAAGATGTGCGTTCTGAACGTTCAGGTGGATTCCGGGTTTGTTCGTCGGCTCGAAGTTGACGCCGTCAATTCGGTCGTTCGCGCCCCGACAGCGGAGAGCGCGACCGTGCGATAATGCTTATTTCTGACGCTTGCCAACGCTCTGAAAAGTAAGAGGACTGGCGCAACGACTACAACGAGGTTTGGCGCTCACAGCGCAGTCAGCTACGACCGCGCTGCAAATCGGGACGACGCCGTCAGCCTGTCATTAAAATAGCCGGAAAACTCCAGCTTTCGGCGGGAGTCTTCGGCTTCAGCGCAAACGCCATAGCCGAAGCTTCCTCTTAATAAACGATGCATAAGGGAGCCATGCATAGGCTCCATTATACTTGAGGTAAAATTCAAGGCGGCTGTCGAATGGATCGACCTTTACTCGTCCTCTAACGAACTCGGATCCTA
>JBIQHO010000368.1:0-3396 GCA_044508545.1 Bradyrhizobiaceae bacterium
GTATACCGGTGTATTGATCATAGATCGTATGGTCTGCAGCAGCTAGCCTGCGCCGGTCAAGAGCTGGAGCAGATCATGAAGACAGTGCTGATCACCGGATCGTCGAGCGGCTACGGGCAGGAGACGGCGCGCCATTTCCACGCCAGGGGCTGGCGCGTGATCGCCACGATGCGCTCGCCCCGCGCGGACGTCCTGCCACAGTCGGACCGCATGCGTGTGCTGGCGCTCGATGTGACGGAGGCCGAGAGCATCGCCGCCGCTCTTGAGACGGCCGGGCCGATCGACGTGCTCGTCAACAATGCCGGCATCGGTTCGTTCGGCGCGCTGGAAGCGTCACCGATGGCCACCGCCCGCAAGGTGTTCGAGACCAACACCTTCGGCGTGATGGCGATAACGCAGGCGGTCATCCCCCAGATGCGGGAGCGCCGTTCTGGGGTGATCGTCAACGTGACGTCGAGCGTCGTGCTCGCGCCACATCCGCTGGTCTCCGTCTACGCCGCAAGCAAGTGGGCGATCGAGGGCTTCACGGAATGCCTGGCGCCCGAACTCGGCGCGATCGGCGTGCGTGTGAAGCTCGTGCAGCCGGGCTACGGTCCCTCGACGCGCTTTACGCAGAATACGGATGTGGACTTCGAGAAGGCGATTCCGGAAGCCTACAAGGCCTTCGCGCAGCCGATCCTCGCGGGCTTTGCGGAAACGAAGCTCACCACAACACCTGCGGATGTCGCTGAAGGCGTGTGGCGCGCTGTACACGACGAGACTAGTGCGTTGCGCTTTCCGGCAGGCCCCGACGCCGTCGCGTTGGCAAACGCCAGCTAGCAGACGGAACCGGCATACTCGTCGATCTTCACTGCGCATCCCGTGCGTGCGCGAACGAACCCTTATCCAATCAAGCAGGTCGGGGCCGAAGCCCCGCCAACACGGTTCGCGCTCATAGCTTTCCCGTGCAGAGCCAGAAAAGTCGCTTTCCCCTCCATAGTTAATTCGACTTTTAGCATATTGGGTAACAAGCCTTTCATCGGCGACGACTATTTTAGTCGCACTGCTGTTCGGGATTCTGGCGGGCGAAGCGTTGCTGCGTATCCAAAACGAAATTCTCCGGATGATCGCAGATGGTAAACCGCTGGATGATACGGCACAGCACATCTGCTCCATCATCGAAGCCTCTTTACCTGGTGTGATATGCTCGGTCATCACCGTGGACCGCGCTGGCCTCTTGCATCCACTTGCGGCGCCGAGTTTGCCGGACGCCTATAGCGCGGCAATCGACGGGGTGATGATTGGGCCCGAGGTTGGCTCGTGCGGGACAGCGGCCTATCTGCGTCAGCACGTCGTGATCGAAGACATCACCGAGGATGCCCGCTTTGCCGGATTTCTCCATCTACTCGATGGGCTTGGATTAAAAGCTTGCTGGTCTTTTCCCGTGACTGACGCCACCGGCGGTATTCGCGCAGTCTTGGCGATCTACTCCCGCGAGTCGCGCCCTCCTACATCATCGGAGCTCGAACTGGCAGAGACCTGCGTGGAGCTTTGCGCGACAGCGCTACGTCGACATGAACGTATTATCGCTCGCGAGCGTCGGGCGAGCATCGATGCCTTAACGGGCCTTCCGAACCGGTCCGCCTTCAATGCAGCGTTGGCGAACATCCGTTGCGACGATCCGGGATCGTGGGCGCTGTTCGTTATCGACCTCGACAACCTCAAGATCGTCAACGACACCTTCGGCCATCTCGCTGGCGATGCCCTGATCCGTGCTGCGGCGAACCGCATATCACGCGTCATGGCCCCTGACGTCACCTTTCGGCTCGGTGGCGACGAGTTCGCAGTCATCATCCAGGCATCGAGGGTGCTGGCGGACCTCGATGCTGCGGCGGAGCAAATCTTCCGCGAGCTTGAATCGCCTGCGGTTTGCGAGGGGCATTCGGTGGTTCCGCGCGCGACGATCGGCGGCGCTGTCCTTGGTTCGACCGAAGCCACAGCGGTTGAGGTCAATGAAGCCGCAGACCTTGCGCTCTACCACGCGAAGGAGACCGGACGCGGCGGTTTCGTCCGGTACTGGCCCGGCATCGGCACGCGGATCAGGCGCCGACGCGACGCCATTCGGGAAGTTGCCGACGCTCTGGCTGGCGAGCGCATTGAGGCCCACTACCAGCCGATCGTCCGGCTCGACACAGGTGAAATCGTTGGGCTGGAAGCTCTGTGCCGGATGCGCACGCTAGACGGTAATGTGATTGCGGCTCAGGCCTTCCACGAGGCCACAGCGGATGCGCACGTTGCTGTCGGACTGACGGAGCGCATGGCTGCTGCAATCGCCAACGATATCGTCCACTGGCGTGAGCAGGGTCTTCAGATCGAGCAAGTCGGTCTGAATGTATCCACGGCCGATTTCTACGCCGGTAGCTTGACGCGTAAGCTCGAGGATGCGTTCGGCCGGTCCGGCGTGGCGCTCGATCATCTTCTGCTTGAGGTGAGCGAAGGCGTCTATATTGGCCACCGAGATCGAGTCATCGCTCGCGAAATTGAGGCATTGCGCACCGCCGGCGTGAAGGTCGCGCTTGATGATTTCGGAACGGGCTACGCCTCGCTGACGCACTTGCTCAACGTTCCAATAGACATCATCAAGATCGACCAGAGGTTCATAGCCCGGCTGCGACCGGACGATGCGAGCACAATCATAGTCGAGGGGCTCATCGAGATCGCGCGCCGTCTCGGCATCGGCGTGATCGCCGAAGGGATTGAGACGGAGGTACAAACATGCCAGCTCTGGTCGATGGGGTGCAATCTCGGTCAGGGCTTCGCCTTCGCCCGCGCAGCCGACCGGGACGCGACGGCCAGGCTGCTCCATCAGCACTTCAAGCGAATCGCGGGCACAATGCCTCTCAATGCCGGACGCGAGGTGACACATCCGGAGCCCGACCGGTCCGAACCGGCAAAGCGCCGAGCCGCAGTGCGGTAGTCTCGCCTGCTATAGCTCCGCGTGGCTCCGCCCTCCCGGCACGGGTGCTCTTTGTCATTCCGTCCGCTTGTGCAGGCCAGGTGATCCCCTCCTTCCCCACCATCCCTTGCTCCTCGCTGCCCCGGTCTGGCCAACGGCAAATCTGTAGCGCTGCGCAGCAACCCTGCCCGCAGGAGAAAGACGGACTCCACAGCCCGTTTCGTCCGACGAGATTCGAACTCGCACCCTCTGTCTTCGGAGCGCCACAGCCTTTCGACAGGTAGGCGCACCTCGATCACCACATCAAACAGTCTTCTATTTCTACGCTACAGTATCCGGTCGTCCGACGAACGTTTTTGGCCTCTTCCTTTTCGAAGTCTATCACGCTCTTTCTTTAAGCGGACAACCGAGGAGATGATGATGGTCGACCGCAATGGCGTCTCTATCAAGCGGACCATCCG
>JBIQHO010000369.1:0-3388 GCA_044508545.1 Bradyrhizobiaceae bacterium
ATTATCGATGGCGGCGAATTGGGTGCGATGCGATCGGAATTATGTCTCTACGCCATGGCGGATGAAGTCATCTTTCTCGAGATATCGCATGACGACCAGGCATCCGACGTCTCCCTGCTGGTCGAGTTGTTGCGCCATCGCCAGATCAAGGCCAGAGTGGTCTCGATCGATCCGCCATCGCATGCGATGGCCGCTTGATCCGCGCGACATCCCGCCGACCCGGATCGACCGAAGATTCACACGAGAGATGCCGCGATACGGCCAATCAGCCGACGCCTACATGACTGGGCAGGGCGGACGGGCGCATACCTGCCCGATTGAAACAATCGGCGACGCGCCGGCGCGCGAAGTGCTGCAAACGATGAAATCGCCATCGCAGGCTGCGATCAACCGTGAGTGAGCGTCTATACCCGGCCATGCGGAGCGCCTCGCTGTCAGTCGCCTGCTTGACCGGATCGGAATAGAAATCCCTTATCTTGTCCTTGCCCATCCCGGGTGTCTCGACCCATCGTGGGATAAGGACATTGCAGAGTCTGTCGATATCGGTCAGCAGCCGGGTGACGCCCGTTCCAGCAGCGGGACACGAGGTCTGAAACGCATCGCCAATGAGAACGATGCCGTCCTGATCGACGTTTTCGGCAGCGGAAAGATTCATGACCCAGCTTTCCACCCGATCGATCGGTTCGATCGCGCCAACGAAATCGGCAAGACCCGGCAAGGCATTGAACAGCTCTGCGATCGGATTCCGGTGAAATTCGCGAATCCAGGGATCCTCGTGATCGAGGAACGTGAAAAGATTCGCACGCAGGCACCCAGCGATCGGAAACAGGCTGAGATAGTCGATCCGGTTTGAGGCGCCTGCGCCGTAATAGGTGAGCGCCTGGAATGCCGGTGTCCACTCCCTCCTCGGTGCGAGCGTGAGGCCAAACGATATCGATTGCTTCTCGGCTATGATCCGGCGGCCGATACCAACCTTGTGCCGGAGCGAATCCGCCATCCCCGTCGCCAGGATGATGAGATCGGGCGTGATCGAACCGTGTTTCGCCAGAGATACGTGTTGCGTCCGCGGGTCGGTCCGAATGTCGCGAACGTCGTCGATGACCAGATCGACGGATGCCGGAAGCTGGGCGCGGACGATGCGCACAATGTCTTCGTAGCGGATGCCGAAATGCGGGTCCTGCGTGCGATCGACGATCTGGCCCGCGCGAACGTTGAGCGTGTCGCGAAAGAATGTCGCTTCGGCGGCGATGGGGCCCAAAACCCCAAGCTCCCACATGAGGTCGACCTGGCGCCCCGCAATCTTTTCGACACGAAACTGTTTCGGGCAGACCGCATGCTTGTCGACAAGCGTGACCCGGTGGCCCGCTCGCGCCAGCACGATAGCCGCGAGAGAACCGCTTAGACCGGCGCCAATAATCGCGACGTGCGCGCTCTTGCGCGTGTCGGTTGTAAACATTGTTCCGCGATCAGCATATGTCATGTGCGCGACCAAAGAACGCATCCATCAGGCGACGGCAGCTTTCGTCAGCTCAGGTTGCGATGCGGAGCCGGAAAGGAGATCGAGGTCTTCGAGATACTGCCTGCCGATGGCTTCGATCGAAAAGAGCTGAAGGTGCTTCTTCAACTCGTTCGACATGGCTGGCTTGGGACTGTCCAGACTTGCAGCTATCGCATGTGCGAGCGCATCGACGTCGCCGATCGGGACGAGCGTGCCGTAGCGACCGCCAGCCAGGATCTCCCGCGGTCCATGAGGGCAATCCGTGCTGACCACGGGTGTTCCGCACGCCAGGGCCTCCACGATGACATTGCCGAATCCCTCGGCGACCGACGACAGCACAAAGACGGCTGCGTGCCGCATGTAGGCGAGCGGATTAGACGCATATCCGAGAAAATGAACATGCGAGGCGATGCCGAGTGAGCCGACCAGGCTTTGCAATTCCTCGCGGTCGGCGCCTTCACCCAGGATGACGAGGTGCGCAGGCCGTTGACTGACAACGCGGGCAAAGGCCGGAATCAGGTGCCTGTAACCCTTCTGCTTATGCAAGCGGCCGACCGCGAGCACGAACGGTTCTCCCGACGCGATCGCGGACGGCAGCGTCGGTGTCAGGCCAGCCCGCGCGTCAAATTGCTTGTCAATAATCGGGTTATAGATGCGGTGGATCGGCTTTTTGCTCAGGCCCGGCAAGCGGCCGAGCTGCTCCTTCAACCCGTCCGATACCGCGACAAATTCATCGGCGGCGTGAAACGTGGATGCGATAGCAAGTGTCATGGGCCAGCGGTGCATCTGCAACGGCAGCCGCCCCGGCTCGGCCAGCGAGTTATCGAGGCGCACGACAAGCCGGTGGCGATGAGAACTGGTCATCTTCCCGACACACGAGACGATGTTGGCGTTTTCGACCGAACTTATGACAACCGGCGGACGCGCGGTCCGCAGATAGCGCAAATAGGCCGGCAAGCTGAACATCACCTTGAAGGCATCAAGGCTGACCAGCCGGACGCCGCTCGGCACCTTATCCTTCAGGGAGCCGAAATACTTGCACACGACAAGATCGACCTTGAGTCCCTGACCAAGAAAATATTCTGCCAGATTGATCTGCACGCGCTCCGCTCCTCCGCTGTAAAGCGTCGGAAGGAAAAGAGCGATGTCGGGCGGCGTTTCGTCGGCGGCCAGCCGCGACACGGGAATACAGGCTGGTGCGGTCATCGGATGTAACTCGTTATCATGACATGACGGGCGACTATTCCGGCGCCATAGGAGACAATGATCGCACTCGCCGCGCCATTGAGAGCGAAAGAAGGAATTAGGATCACGTTGGCGAGAATCGATAGCGCTATGACGAATAATCCGCTGAACAGCGTAAATGAATCCTTGTAGCGGCTGTAGAAAACGGTGCCCTGAACTTCATAGGCCATGCGAAGCACGAAACCCAGCAGCACCAGCCACAGCACCGGCATCCAATCCGCCACCAGAGGGCGGTTCAGGTAAGGAATGGCAATTTTTACAAGCACGCCGGTGGCGATCGCCAGCACGATGGAAATCGCTGCGGCCTGGACGAGCAGTAGCCGGAAGACGGCCCAATAGGAGTGATCTTGACGCGCATGCGCGTTGATCAGTTTTGGTCCGGATATTTGAATAATGCCGGTATCAACAAGATTGCTCAGGGCGTTTCCGATCGACCAGAACAGCACATAGACGCCGGTAAATTCCAGCCCCATGAACAGACTGACGAGATAGCGATCGGCGTACTGCGCCGCCGTGTTGACAATGTCGTTGGCGTACAGGATTCGGGAGGCCTTGAAGTGATGCAGGAGCCACTCCCTACGCTCTCCCCCCGACGTGGGGTGCAGCCATGGCCAATCGCGCGCCGCAACGGCGAAGCCCGCGATC
>JBIQHO010000370.1:0-3382 GCA_044508545.1 Bradyrhizobiaceae bacterium
GGCCTGCGTGTGCTTGGGGCCAATGCCGGCGACTCCAGGCATGGCGTCTTCACCCAGCAGGCCGGCAAGCTGACCAACGATTTCTTCGTCAACCTGCTGACGATGGACACCGAATGGCAGCCGACCGGCGACAACCTCTATGAGGGTCGCGACCGCAAGACCAAGGCGGTGAAGTGGACCGCCACCCGCGTCGACCTGATCTTCGGGTCGCACTCGCAGCTTCGCGCCCTGGCCGAAGTCTATGCCTGCAGCGATTCCAGGGAGAAGTTCGCCAAGGACTTCGTGGCCGCCTGGGCTAAGGTCATGAATGCCGATCGCTTCGATCTCAATGCCTGATCACAGCGGTCACGTCTTCGAGCGACGTGGTCGGTTTTCGCCATAAGAGCAGCCGACCACGGAACGCAATCCAGCGCGCTCAGGCACGGCCTTGCCGAAAGTTTGCGGAAGATGCGCCGCGCCATCCTTGAGGGATTCCGCAAGGACCACGGTGGCAGGCGCATGGCCGAGGCAGCGGGGAGGCTCATTACAGGAACAGGCGTCGGCTCACCTTTTGACCCGGTGAGCCAAAATCGACCGCAAGTCATTGAAACATAGGGCAAGGATAATGAAATGGCGATCCCGGCAGGATTCGAACCTGCAACCCGCGGAGTAGAAATCCGCTACTCTATCCAGTTGAGCTACGGGACCTGAAGGCCGCTCACATCACCGCAATATGAAAAATCCGTGCTCGCGCCAAGCCCCGATCCGAACCATTCTGATCGCTGAAGCGACGAACCTGCGGGCGAGACCTGCTGCTTTATCCAAGGTTCGTCGTATAGCGAATGAGGCATCATGCCGTCATCTGGAGACCGTTTGAACATCCTTCTCGAATCTTCCCGGCTTTCGTCCGGCCTAACCAACACTATCGGGAAGGTCCTTATCCGCGCATTTCTGGACATCAGCAGGATGGTTCGGAAAATCGCTGCAAATCCCTTGCGTATCTTTCAAGCGAAATCCCGGGCCTAAGCCTCACGAGAATCACGAGTTTGTTGGTATCGTTCAATCCTGGAATTCACTACGGACTTTAAGGGTGGCGAGGCGGTCTGGTATCAGGACACCGGGCCGACAGGCGTCCGCGCAGGGAGCTTTTCATGACCGGGATGGTTGGTGCCGTCGTCCTCTGTGCGATGCTGGCGATTGGGCTGGTTTCGGCGCAGGCGGCCGACAAGGCGTTCAAGCGCGACGATCTCGCCGACGCGGCGATCAAGCTCGAGGCCCAGATCAAGAGCGAGGCCGGCACCATTGCCAAATCGGCCCCGGCGCTGCGGGCCGATGCCGACGCCGCCTTCAGCCGATCCGATTTCCGCAGCGGCCTTCAGATTCTTAGCCAGATCGCGGTCGTCGCGCCCGACGACAGCGGCAACTGGCTGCGGCTGGCGCGGACGATTTTCCAGATCAGACCGGCCACGAGCCAGGAGCAGACCTTCCTGCTGGAGCGGGCTTCCACGGCCGCTTACATCGCCTATCAGCGGGCGCATGATCCGGGTGCCGAGGCCGAAGCGCTGGCCGTTCTCGGCCGCACCTTCTCCGAACGCAAGCTGTGGCGGCCGGCGCTCGACACGCTGCGGCTGTCGCTCGATCTGCGCGAGGTCGCGGGCGTTCGCGAGCAGTACGAAAAGATGCGCGACGACCATGGCTTCCGGCTGCTTGATTACACCGTGGATTCGGATTCGGCCTCGCCGCGGATCTGCTTCCAGTTCTCGGAGGACCTTGCCAAGCGGACCGACTTCTCGCCGTTCGTGACGCTTGCCGGCACCGACCGTCCGGCGCTGTCGTCTGAGGACAAGCAGCTTTGCGTCGAGGGTCTCAAGCACGGCGAGCGCTACAATATCAATCTGCGCGCCGGACTGCCCTCGACGGTCAAGGAAAGCCTGCCGAAATCCGCTGAATTCAATGTCTATGTGCGGGACCGCAAGCCGTTCGTCCGCTTTACCGGCCGCGCCTATGTGCTGCCGCGCACCGGCCAACGCGGCATTCCGCTGGTCAGCGTCAACACGCAAGCCGTGTCGGTGCAGGTGTTCCGGATCGGCGACCGCAATCTCATCAACACCGTCGTCGACAGCGACTTCCAGAAGACGCTCAGCGGCTATCAATTGTCGGACCTCGGCAACGAGCGTGGGGTCAAGGTCTGGTCGGGCGAGATTGCGACAGCCGCCACGCTGAATGCCGATGTGACCACCGCGTTTCCCGTCGACGAGGCGCTCGGAAACCTTCAGCCCGGCGTCTACGTGATGACGGCCGCGCCCAAGGGGCCGGGTTCGGCGAGCGATGACGAGTCCGGTTCGCTGGCGACCCATTGGTTCATCGTCTCCGATCTGGGCCTGACGGCCTATTCCGGCAATGACGGCATCCACGTCTTCGTCAATTCGCTGGCGACGACCGATGCGGTGGACAAGGCGGAAGTCCGCTTGATCGCCCGCAACAACGAGATCCTTGCGACACGAAAGACCGATGAGTCCGGCCACGCGCTGTTCGAGCCGGGTCTCGCTCGCGGCGAGGGCGGGTTGTCGCCGGCGCTACTGACGGTGAGCACCGGTAACGCCGACTACGCATTCCTCAGCCTGAAGGCGAACGCGTTCGACCTGACCGATCGCGGCGTTTCTGGTCGAACGGTGCCCGAGGGCGCCGACGCCTTCGTTTATGCCGAGCGCGGCGTCTATCGCTCGGGGGAGACAGTCCATCTGACGGCATTGTTGCGCGACGGGCAGGGCAATGCCGTGACCGGCGGACCGCTGACGCTCGTGGTCGAACGGCCCGACGGAGTCGAATTCCGCCGTGCCGTGCTGCCTGATCAGGGCGCCGGCGGGCGAAGCCTGAGCCTGCCGCTCAACTCGGCCGTGCCCACCGGGACGTGGCGGGTTCGCGCCTTGACCGACCCGAAGGGGCGAGCGGTAGGCGAAACCACCTTCATGGTCGAAGATTATGTGCCGGACAGGATCGAGTTCGACTTAACAACCAAGGCGAAGCAGATCACTGCTGAGACTCCGGTCGAACTTAAGGTCGATGGCCATTTCCTCTACGGCGCGCCGGCATCCGGGTTGCAGCTGGAAGGCGATATGCTGGTGGCTCCTGCGGAGAGCCGCCCGGGTTATGCCGGCTATCAGTTCGGCGTCGTCGATAACGAGGAGAGCGCCGGCAACGAGCGCACGCCGATCGAGAACCTGCCCGAAGCCGATGCAAACGGCGTCGCCACATTCCCGGTCAGCCTGGCCGCGCCGCCGTCATCGACTCGCCCACAGGAAGCGCAGATTTTCATTCGCATGGCGGAAGCGGGCGGGCGGGCGGTCGAGCGGAAGCTCGTGCTTCCGGCCGAACCGGCCGCCGCCATGATCGGCGTGAAGCC
>JBIQHO010000371.1:0-3355 GCA_044508545.1 Bradyrhizobiaceae bacterium
AGAAGATGCAACACGGGATTCTCCTGAACGTTCATCCCCTGGAGAGTCCCGAGGTGGCGATGGGGACGACCGTCCTGCCGATGCGTTTTGCATTGATGGCGTCGGAGCATATCGAGAAATACGGCACGACGCCCGAGCAATTCGGCATGGTGACGGTGAAGAATCGTGCTCACGCCTCGCTCAATCCGAAAGCGCAGTATCCATCGTCGATAACGCTGGAAGAAGTGATGGCGTCGCGGATGATCTCCGACCCGATCACGAAGTTGCAGTGCAGCCCGACGACGGATGGCGCGGCGGCCGTCGTCATGTGCTCGGAAGCGTTCCTGAAGCGGAACGGAGCGCGACGCGGCGTGCGCATCGTGGCGAGCGGGCTCGTCTCCGATATCGACGAGCAGGGTTCGAACGTCTTCAGCCTCGAAATGGTCGGACGCAATGTCCGCTCCGTTTACGAAAAGGCCGGTCTCGGGCCGGAGAACCTCGATCTGGTGGAGACGCACGATTGCTTCTCCGTGGCGGAGTTGCTGGCCTACGAGAAGCTGGGACTTTGCGAGGAAGGAGCGGGCGGCGCCTTCATCGAGTCGGGTGCGACTCGATTAGGGGGCAGGATTCCGGTCAATGTCAGCGGGGGCTTGATCGGGAAGGGCCATCCCCTCGGTGCCACGGGTCTGGCGCAGATCATCGAGGTGGTGACTCAGCTTCGCGGGGAGGCAGGACACAGACAGGTCGACAAGGCCCGGATCGGACTCACCTCGAACATGGGAATGTGGTCAAGCTGCATTCACGTCCTCTCAAATTGAGAAGCCCGATGAATCTCGATGTCCTGCTCCGCAATGCGTTTACCCGATTCCCGGACCATCCCGCCGTCATCGACAGCGCGCGCACCTTTAGCTTCCGGCAGGTGGACGATCGCATCAGCCGGTTGGGGCATTCGCTCCTGGCGCTGGGGCTAAATCACCAAAGCCGTATTGCTTCCCTCCAGTTCAACTCGACCGAAACGCTGGAGTTCGATCTGATGTCCGGCAGGTTCGGATTCGTTCGAACCCTGTTGAACGCGCGATACGCGATCGACGACCTTGTCTATGTTCTGAACCATTGCAAGGCACGTCTGCTCTGCTTCGGTCATGAATTTGAAGCCGAGGTCTTCCAGATCCGCGACCGGCTTCCGCTGGTTCAGCATTACGTTTGTGTCGGAGACGCAGCCCCGCCATGGGCTCTCTCCTACGACGAACTGATCGCGAAAGGGCCGGCGGGGCCGGTGCCTTACGATGTCGCGGAAACCGATTGGCATTCGATCTACTACACGTCTGGTACCACAGGGCGGCCCAAAGGCGTGGTTCTGAGCCAGCGCAACTGGCTGGTCCTGGTGCGGAATCATTTCGCAGAGGTTTTTCCGAGGGCGTCGGAATCCGATGTCCTGCTTCATGCGGCGCCGATGTCGCACGCCTCCGGCGCGATGATTATCGCGCATATGCTGCGCGGTTCGCGGCAGGTCATCATGCCGCGTTTCGAAGCGGGCGGCGTTCTTGAGCACATCGCCAGGTTCGGCGCGACCACGATGTTTCTCGCGCCCACGATGGCGGTGATGCTGCTTGAACATCCGGACCATGACAGAACCGCGAAGGAAACGCTGCATAGCGTCGTCTATAGCGGCGGTCCGATGGCTCCTGAGCGGATTCGCGAGGCGTTGCGGCGCTGGGGTCCCGTCCTGATCCAGGGTTACGGTCAGTGGGAGGCGCCGCAGTTCTTCACTTGCCTCAATCAGCATCATCACGCCGCGGCTCTTGCCGGGAGTCACCCGCATCGGCTGGCCTCCTGCGGGCTTCCGTTCAGCTTCGCGCGCGTCGGAATCATGAGCAAGGACGGAACGTTGTTGCCCGTCGGCAATGAAGGCGAGGTCGTCACCGCGGGGGACCACCTGATGGTCGGATACCTCGACGATCCCGATGCGACGAGCGCGGAGCGGCATGGGATCTGGCAGCGGACAGGGGATATCGGCCGCTTCGACGAAGACGGCTTCCTCTATCTGACGGATCGCAAGAAGGACCTCATCATCACCGGAGGGAGCAACGTCTATCCGCGTGAGATCGAGGACGTGCTCGCCGCTCATCCCAATGTCGTGGAAGCGATCGTCGTCGGTGTTCCGGACGACAAGTGGGGAGAGCGGGTTCACGCCGTCGTGGTCCAGCGGAACGGCGCCGGGCTTGAGCAGGGGACGTTTCTCTCCTGGTGCCGCGAACGTTTGTCGGCGGATAAGCGCCCGCGCTCGATGGAGCTTGTCGATGAACTCCCGAAGAGCGCCTACGGCAAAATCCTGCGCCGGGAGGTTCGCGCGAGATTCTGGAAATCGGCGGATCGGCAGATCTGAGAGATCAAATGACAAAAGCATTCATTGCCGCCGCCACCATGATCCCGTTCGGGAAATATCCCGAGTCCAGCGCCGCCGCATTGGGGCGGCGCGCGGTGCAGGACATTCTGGCGCAATCGTCGCTTGGCGCATCGGACATCCAGGCGGCCTATTTCGGACGCTCGTTCAGCGGGCCTCTCGATGGCCAGGTGTCGGTTCCCGGACAAAGCGCGCTGAACGGTCTTGGCCTGCATGACATCCCGGTCATGAACTTCGACAATGCCTGTGCGGCGTGTCCCACGGCCCTGAGCGTTGCCGTGGATGCCATCAGGGCGGGAAAATACGAAATCGTTCTCGTGGTCGGGATGGACAAGCTCTTTGCCCGAAGCCGCGTCGCCAGCATGAAGGCGCTGTTCGGCGCGGTCGATGTCGACGCGATGGCGTGGCTGGGAGCCGCGATCGAGCGGGACGGCGGCGGCAGTATCTTCATGGAAAGCTATTACGCGGACGCCGCGCGCGGATACCTGTCGGATGGCGGCGCGACCCTGAACGACTATGCCGCGGTCGCGGTGAAGAATCGCAAGCACGCCGCCCAGAATCCCTTTGCGCAGTACCGCGCCGCCATTTCCGAGGATGACGTCCTCGCATCGCCGCTGGTCGCCGATCCGCTTCGGAAATTGATGTGCTCGCCCCTGACGGACGGCGCCGCAGCCTTGCTAGTCTGTTCGGAGCGCGCGCGCCATCGTTTCCCGCAGCCGCATGTCGTGGTGCGCGCGATCGCGCTTCGCAGCGGGTTGCCCCAGCGAGGAACTGCCGACCCGGCTTTGACGCGAGCTGCCAGGGAAGCTTACGAGCGTGCGGGCCTCGGGCCGAAGGATCTCGACGTGGTCGAGGTCCACGATGCCTCCGCGGCCGCGGAGTTGATCGCGGTCGAGCAACTCGGTCTCGCCAGCGCGGGCGACGGCGTCAAGCTCCTGCGCGAGGGCGACAGCGCGCTCGGCGGCCGGTATC
>JBIQHO010000372.1:0-3352 GCA_044508545.1 Bradyrhizobiaceae bacterium
CGCTTCATGGAACAATCGGCGGTCCTCTGCTGGCGCTTCGGTCATTCGCATGTGTCCATCATCCCGCGCGAGGGCACGCGGGCGAAGCCTTCCCTATCGAAGAATACGAATGGCAGGCCCGAATTTTCAGTTTTTTTTCGAGCGGCAGCCTATCAGAGGCCGGTCAGCCGGGCATCAATATGATCGTAGGCGTCCCGGATCAGCGACCAGATCCGCGAGGTTGAGAGATTGAGTTCGGCGGCGACCTCGGCAATCGTCATGTCGTCGAGCCGGTGCATTTCGAATGCGATGCGGGTGCGCTCGGGCAGCTCGGAGAGCGCGGCCCTGGTGAGCGCCAGCTTCTGGCGGTCGTAGGCGGCGGCTTCCGGGGACGGCGCGGGGTCGACGATCGCGGCGAAGTCCTCGGCCGACAGATCGACGCGACGCAACACCCGCTCGCGGCGCTGGTGATCGATGCCGAGATTTCGCGCCACCCGAAACAAATAGGCCGCCGGGTTATGAACCGTCACCGAGTTGCCGGGCGGCGAGACGAGAACCTTCACGAACGTATCCTGGGTAATGTCCGCCGCCGTCTCCTCGCTCAGTCCCCGACGCCGCAGCGCTGCGGTAATGTCGCGCGCGTGCCGCACGAACAGCCGGTGCAGGTCCCAGCTCATGGGCACCTCTCTGCACGCCCGACGAAAGCTGTCCCTCGCGCACAAACGGACTCGGCCGGTGACGGCGGCCGCAAGCGAGCAGAACGAGAAGCAGACACAATCATGATGCTAAGCGAAACAGCCCAAGTTTGCGACGCCGACACGCCGTCACCGTCGCGCGATCCACCTCAATCGTTTATGGGGTTCAAAATTCGTCCGCAACCGCAATGATCTAGATTGGTTCTAGAACACTGAGTTTGAGCGGATCGTCTTCACGGCAGCGCGCGCTCAAGCAGATCGCGGCTCTGCGCGGCAGACAATTCGGCCGTGCCGAACATGCGCCCGCGGCTGCTCCCGAGGCGCGTCGCCGCGAACAGCGCCGCCTGCTCCGGCGCGACCCGGTTGAGCGCGGCGGCAGCGGCGAGTTGCGCAAGCGTCTCGACCGCCTGCCGCGCCGCCCGCTCGCCATCGGGCCGGCGGAAAGTGTTGGCCAGAAATGCCACCGCTTCCGCCGCGCCGGGCAGACTTTTTGTATCCGCGACGAAATCTTCGAGCACGGTCACAGCCGCCTCCGGCTCGCGCGCCAGCGCGCGCAGCACGTCGAGGCACATCACGTTGCCGGAACCTTCCCAGATCGCGTTGACCGGCGCTTCGCGATAGTGCCGCGCCAGAACGCCTTCCTCGACATAGCCGTTGCCGCCGAGACACTCCATCGCCTCATACAGAAAGCCCGGCGCGCTCTTGCAGACCCAGTATTTCACCGCCGGAGTCAGAAGCCGCATCCACGCGGCCGCTTTCGCGTCCTCCGGAGCTTCGTCGAACGCACGGCACAGCCGCATCACCAACGCCACCGACGCGTCCACATGCAGCGCCATGTCTGACAGCACCGCCTGCATCAGCGGCTGATCGACCAGATGTTTCTGGAACACACTGCGATGGCGGGCGTGATGCAACGCATGCGACAGCCCGGAGCGCATCAGGCCCGTTGAGGCGATCGCGCAATCCTGCCGCGTGAGCTGCACCATCTGGATAATGGTGCGGATGCCCTTGCCCTCCTCGCCGACGCGTTCGGCATACGCTTCGGTGAACTCCACTTCGGCCGAGGCGTTGGAGCGGTTGCCGACCTTGTCCTTCAGCCGCTGCAAATGGAGGGCGTTGACCGAGCCGTCGGGGCGGAAGCGCGGCATGAAGAAGCACGTCAGCCCGCCGTCGGCCTGCGCCAGCACGAGGAACGCGTCGCACATCGGCGCCGACATGAACCATTTGTGGCCGGTGATGCGATAAGCCTCGCCCTCGCGCACGGCGCGGGTCTGGTTGGCGCGCACGTCGGTGCCGCCCTGCTTCTCGGTCATGCCCATGCCGAGCGTCATGCCGCGTTTGCCCAACCAGGGCGCAAACGACGGATCGTAGGCGCGCGTCGCGATCAAGGGCATCACTTTCGCAAGCACATCCGGCTGCATGGCGAGCGCCGCCACCGAGGCGCGGGTCATGGTGATCGGGCAGAGGTGCCCGGTCTCGACCTGCGCGGCCATGTAGAATTTCGCCGCACGAACCACTTCGGCCGCACCGCCGGCCGGCTTGCCGGCGGCCGTCCAGGTGGAATTGTGCAGACCCGCGTGCGCGCTATGCGCCATCAGTTCGTGATAGGCGGGATGGAATTCCACTTCGTCGCGCCGGTTGCCGCGCGCATCGAAGATCCGCGGCTTCGGCGGATTCTCGTTGGCGAGACGGCCGCGCGCGGCCATTGCCGCCGATCCCCAGTGCCTGCCGAATCCGGACAGTTCGGCCGATGCGGCCTTGCCGCCGTTCGCGGCCACCGCCTCGGTGAGCGGACGATCCAGCGTGAACAGGTCGACGTCCTCGAACGGCGGCGACTGGTTGAGCGCCTCATGGGTTCCGAAAGAGGCCTGTGTCATGCATCAACCTCCGTGCGCACCCGGGCCATCCACTTTACGCCGGGACAGGCGCGTTATCACGGCACTTCGCGTTTACCCTGAACGAGCTTCACCGGGGGAAAACTCGCCCGGGCGCTATTCGACCTTGCTCCACCCGGGAACTCTGCCTATAGCTCTGGCTTTAATGACATCGCCTCCGAAATCGAGCTTTGTCCTCGGACACCGGCACTTGCTGGGCATCGAGGGCCTTTCCGCCGCCGATATCACCGGCCTGCTCGACCTTTCCGAAGAATACGTCGAACTGAACCGCCAGATCGACAAGAAACGCACCTCGCTGCGCGGCCGCACCCAGATCAACCTGTTCTTCGAAGCCTCGACCCGAACCCAGTCGTCGTTCGAGATCGCGGGCAAGCGGCTCGGCGCCGACGTCATGAACATGTCGGTATCGTCGATGTCGACCCGCAAGGGCGAGACGCTGGTCGACACCGCGATGACGCTCAACGCCATGCATCCGGACATTCTGGTGATGCGCCATTCCGCCTCCGGCGCGGTGGAACTGCTGGCGCGCAAGGTCGACGGGTCCGTCATCAACGCCGGCGACGGCGCCCACGAACATCCGACCCAGGCGCTGCTCGATGCGCTGACCATCCGCCGCAACAAGGGGCGGCTGGAGGGGCTACTGGTCGCGATCTGCGGCGACGTGCTGCATTCGCGCGTGGCCCGCTCCAACATCATCCTTCTCAACGCCATGGGCGCGCGCGTTCGCGTCGTCGCGCCCTCCACGCTGCTGCCGCCGGGCATCGAGCGCATGGGCGTCGAGGT
>JBIQHO010000373.1:0-3351 GCA_044508545.1 Bradyrhizobiaceae bacterium
TCCAGGCGACCGCGACGCATAAAGGGGTTCAGGCGACATTGACGTCCGCGACTGCGCGCAGCACGGCGTGCGCGCCAGGTCCCGGACAGGCATGAAGCATCCGCGGCTTTACGTGTCTCTCTGTTCGGAGCGGCGCAGGTTTCCGTGAGGTGCAGAAATTTCGCCGCTCGCAGGCGCACATCGGGGGGACCACGGATTTGAATACGGCACGCGGTGGACAGGGCGGACGAGGAACCGGGATGATCGATCTCGGCCACGAACCGCCGCTTTCCGCCGACGGATCCGAAGCAGCCGTGATCGACCGCCGTCGCATCTCCGTACAGTGGTTCAGCGGCACCATTCTCACCGGCTTGTGCGGCGCGGCCCTCATCGGCGGCGCCGTTTTCGCCTCGCTCGACGGCGAGACCACCTTTGCAAGGATGCCCGAGCGCGTGGAGGGCGCGCTGCGCGGCTCGTTTGGCGCCGGCGACCATCAAGCCAGCCTGCACAAGAGCGACCGCCTGCCGCCGCCGAGCGAAGCCGCCGCCGCAAGGCAGGTCATCCGCGTTTCGACGGTGACCCGCGCCGGCAACCGCGACGTGATGCGTGTGCGGCCCTTCGTTCGCGTGTCCGGCAACCTGTCGATGGCGACCAGCGACCTCAGCACGAAAATCCCGCCATTCAACGCCCAGCGGCTGCTGTCCGACGTCGGAAGCTCCGCTCGAAGCGAATCCGAAGATGCCAGCACCGCGGCCGAACCCGACGCCGAAGTCTCCTTTGTCACCCGCGACCTCGCACCGCTGCTGCCGAAGGCGAAGATCGCGGCCACCATCCCGGTCGACGAAATCATGGTGCGGGTGCGCGATGCCTCGAACTGGCGCGGCAACAGCGGCGTGAGCTACACCATGGCCGATGCGACGGCCGACGCCGGCGGCGCGACCTCGAGCATCAAGATGGCCTATGCCGGCGAAGGCGGCGTCGATCCCTATGCCGGATTCGAGGCCCGCATCGTGCCCGAAAACGTGACATTGCTTCCGAAGACCAAGGAACAGTCGACCGGCGGCAATCCACTCGGTGAGCGCGTGCATCTGGTCAAGCGCGGAGACACCGTCGTGTCGGTGCTGCGCGACCAGGGCGCGACCCCGGAAGAAGCGAGGTCGATCGCCGCGGTGCTCGGGCCGCGCGGCCGCGACGGCGGGCTCAGGGAAGGCGAGAGGCTGCGCATCCTGATGGCGCCCGCGGCTCCCGGCCAGCGGCTGCAACCCTATCGCGTGATTGTTGCGAATGATTCGGCGATCGAGGCCGTCGCCGCGCTGTCGGATCTCGGCAATTACGTCGCTGTCGACATCACCAGCATGAATTCGGTCGCAGAACTCACCGACAGCGAAGACGATGACGACGGCAGCGGCGTCCGGCTTTATCAAAGCATCTATGAAACCGCGCTGCGCGACAAGGTGCCGCCCACGATCATCGAAGACATGGTCCGCATCTACTCCTACGACGTCGATTTCCAGCGCAAGGTCCAGCCGGGCGATTCGTTCGACGTCTTCTATGCCGGCGACGACGAGGGAACGCCGGCGACCGAGAAGAACGAAGTGCTTTACGCCTCGCTCACCGTGGGCGGCGAGACCAAGAAATACTATCGCTTCCAGACCCCCGACGATGCCGTCGTCGATTACTACGACGAGACCGGCAAGAGCGCGAAGAAGTTCCTGGTCCGCAAGCCGGTCGCCACCGCCGTCATGCGGTCCGGCTTCGGCATAAGGCGCCACCCCATCCTCGGCTACGTGAAAATGCATACCGGCGTCGACTGGGCCTCACCGTATGGCACGCCGATCTTCGCGACCGGAAATGGCGTGGTGGAAAAAGCCGAATGGGAAGGCGGCTACGGCAAGTATGTCCGCATCAAGCACAACAACGGCTATGAAACCGCCTACGGTCACATGTCGGCTTTCGCCAAAGGCATGGAACCCGGCAAGCGCGTGCGGCAGGGTCAGGTGATCGGGTTCGTCGGCTCGACCGGCCGCTCCACCGGAGCGCACGTGCATTACGAAATTTTGGTCAACGGCCGCTTCGTCGATCCGATGCGCGTCAGGCTTCCGCGCGGGCGATCGCTGGATGGCCCGCTCCTTGCCAGTTTCGAGAAAGAACGCGACCGGCTCGAGGCGATGATGAACAGCCGCAATGCCGGCGCCCGGGTCTCCGACGCCGCAGGCTCCCCTGCCCTGCCCCAGACACGACAGGTTTCCAACCGCTGAAGCGGAGTTATCAGCCGGGACAAAACGATCCGCATGCCGGCTCAGGGTGGGAATTGCTCACATGCGCGTAGCGTTGTGACGTGTGTTCCCACGGGACGGCCCAGGATGTCAGACAAGGTGCGACAATTTCCGTCGGCGCACAGCCGCCATTCGCCGGCCACGCCGGAATTGCCAAGCACGAGTTGCGGCATCGGAGCGCGCTTCGGCCGCCACTGAAACCAGCCCTCGATGAGCCGCGCCTCCGGCGGCGGCTCCATGCCGGCGCCTGATCCCTTCACGCGCGCTTCCACAAGTTCGAGGCCATTTGGCGTGACGCGCCAGTCTTCCTGCCAGCCGGTCTTTTCGATCGAATGGGTCCACGCCAGCGTGAACGCCGCAAGCGCCAGCGTCCTGGTGATACCCGCCGAGATCAGGCAAAGGCTCATGTCGCAGCCGCCGCGGAACGGGATCGTTGCCGCCACTGCCACACCAGGATCGCGAGCGTCAACGCGTAGCCCACCCAGTCGCTATACTGGAATTCACCGAGCAGGCAGAGCGCGGCGACGAACGCGATGACCCGTTCGGCCGGCGTCATTCGGGCAAACAGGAAGCCGATCGCGACCATGCCGAACAACCCGATTGCCACCAGCGCCTTGACGGTCGAATAGGCCACGGCGCCGTAGAAGCCGAGTTCGGCCGCCATCGGATCGCCCGCTTGCAGCATCAGCGACGGCGAATACACCGCGATGAACGGTATCACGTAGCCCGCCAGCGCGATCCGCATCGCCTCCCAGCCGATCTTGTCCGGATTTTCCTTGGCAATCGGCGCGGCCGCCAGCGCCGCCAGCGCCACCGGCGGCGAGAGGTCGGCCATGATGCCGTAATAGAACGCGAACATATGGCTCACGATCAGCGGCACGCCCAATTTGGCGAGCGCCGGCGCGGCGAGCGAGGCCGTGATGATGTAGGTCGGGATCGTCGGGATGCCGGTGCCGAGCAGGATCGACAGCAGCATCGTCATGATAAGCGCCAGGAACAGACTTTTGGCGCCGAGCCCGATCACCCAGCCGCCGAAAACAGTGCCGACGCCGGTCTGCGTCATCATGCCGATGATGGTGCCGACGATGGCGCAGGC
>JBIQHO010000374.1:0-3343 GCA_044508545.1 Bradyrhizobiaceae bacterium
GAAGGCCATCGCGGCCATCAGGCGCGCCGCCCATACGGGCCGGATCGGAGACGGCAAGATTTTCGTGTCCAATATCGAGGAAGCCATTCGAATCCGAACGGGGGAATCCGGCCTGGACGCCATCTAGACGAAACATTCACACGCCGGGCATGACCAACGGCCGCGCCATAAAATCACAAAAACCAGCCACGAAGACCAGCAGAGACAAGGGGTATTTATGAAGACCGCCAGCGACGTCCTGAAAGCGATCAAGGACAACGACGTGAAGTATGTCGATCTGCGATTCACCGATCCGCGCGGCAAGTGGCAGCACGTCACCTTCGATGTCTCCATGATCGACGAAGATATTTTCACCGAAGGCACGATGTTCGACGGCTCGTCGATCGCCGGCTGGAAGGCGATCAATGAATCCGACATGATGCTGATGCTCGATCCGACCACAGCCTGTATCGACCCGTTCTTCGCAGAGACCACCATGGTCATCACCTGCGACATCCTCGAGCCCTCCACGGGCGAACCCTACAACCGCGACCCGCGCGGCATCGCCAAGAAAGCCGAGGCGATGGTGAGGTCGATGGGCATCGGCGACACCGTCTATGTCGGCCCCGAAGCCGAGTTCTTCGTTTTCGACGACGTGCGCTTCTCGGCCGATCCGTACAACACCGGCTTCAAGCTGGATTCATCCGAACTGCCGACCAACTCGGCAACCGAATATGAAGGCGGCAACCTCGGCCACCGCATCCGCAACAAGGGCGGCTACTTCCCGGTCCCGCCGCAGGACTCCGTCCAGGACATGCGCTCCGAAATGCTGGGCGCGATGGCCAAGATGGGGGTCAAGGTCGAGAAGCACCATCATGAGGTGGCGTCGGCCCAGCACGAACTCGGCATGAAATTCGACAAGCTGACCTACATGGCCGACCAGATGCAGATCTATAAATACTGCATCCATCAGGTCGCCCATATCTACGGCAAGACCGCCACCTTCATGCCGAAGCCGATCTTCGGCGACAACGGCTCGGGCATGCACGTCCACCTGTCGATCTGGAAAGACGGCAAACCGACCTTCGCCGGCAACAAGTACGCCGACCTCTCGGAGACCTGCCTCCACTACATCGGCGGCATCATCAAGCACGCCAAGGCGATCAACGCCTTCACCAACCCGTCCACAAACTCCTACAAGCGTCTGGTCCCGGGCTATGAGGCGCCGGTGCTGCTGGCCTACTCCGCGCGCAACCGCTCGGCATCGTGCCGCATCCCCTACACCACATCGCCCAAGGCCAAGCGCGTCGAGGTCCGCTTTCCCGACCCGATGGCCAACCCATACCTTGCCTTCGCCGCCCTGCTGATGGCCGGCCTCGACGGCATCAAGAACAAGATCGACCCGGGCCCCGCGATGGACAAGGACCTCTATGATCTGCCGAAGGAAGAACTGAAGCAGATTCCGACGGTCTGCGGGTCATTGCGCGAGGCGCTGGAAAACCTCGACAAGGACCGCGCCTTCCTGAAGCACGGCGGCGTGTTCGACGACGACTTCATCGACGCCTACCTCGAATTGAAAATGACTGACGTGATGCGGTTCGAAATGACGCCGCACCCGGTCGAGTTCGACATGTACTATTCGTACTGACTGCTTCCCGGTCTCTCAAAACAGTCAAAGACAGGCGCTCCTGACGGAGCGCCTTGTTTTTTCTTGGCGGCATCTCTTCGTCAGGTTTCCGGCCGCTTTCGAGCGAGCGTGTTCCTCGGGCTTGACCCGGGGACGAATACCCGTTCACCCAAGGAAAATGGGTCAAATCAAAATCTTAGGAAGCGTTTTTGATTCGATGAGAAGCGATGGGGATGCAGCGGGGAGGCGCTTGATTCCGGACGGCGTTTAACGGAACACTGCGGGCCCAGAACCGGAGGCGAGCGTGACAGACCACACCACAGGCAAAGGGCAGACCCGGACGGATCTGGCATGGGCGATCGCGACCGGCGGGATGACCGTCGTCCTGTTCGCGGCGCTGTTGCTGCTCGCCTGGGAATTCGCGGCCACGCTTTTCCTGATCTTTGCCGGCGTGCTGCTTGGCGTTGCTCTCAACGCCGTCACAAATCTACTTGGCCGCGCCGTGCCCCTGCCCCACGCATTGCGGCTGACGATCGTCTGCCTCGTGCTCGCCGCGGGATTGGCGGGCGTCCTGGTCCTGGGAGGAACGAAGATCGCGCAGCAAACCGCCGTGCTGAGCAATACGATCAAATCCCAGCTCGTGACCGTCAAATCGTTCCTCGAAAAAAACGGCGTCGACACCAGCTACTTCAATTTGAGCGGTCTCAATTCATCCGAAGCCTCGAAAACGCCCGATCTTTCGAAAACTCACGAAACCACAAGAGCCGAAGAGACGCCTTCAAACGTTCAGCGTAACCTGCCGAGCGCCGGCACGCTCGCCTCAAGCGGCACCGCGATCGTCAGCCAGACCCTGAAGCTGGTCCTCGGCACCGTCAGCGCCGTCGGAAATTTCTTCATCGTGCTGTTCCTCGGCCTCTGCTTTGCCGCCCAGCCAACCGTCTATCGTAACGGCCTGCTCCGCATGACGCCGGTAAAACATCGGGCGAACGCGACGATCCTTGTCGACAGGATCGGCGATACCCTGGAGCGCTGGCTGATCGCCCAGATGGTCACCATGGCCGCGGTGTTTCTGGTGACCTGGATCGGCCTCGAGATCATCGGCATCGAGAGTTCATTTATCCTCGGCGTCCAGGCCGGTTTGCTCGGCTTCATTCCCACCATCGGAGCGTTGCTCGGCGGGTTGATCGTGGTGCTGGCGAGTCTGGCGTCAGGATGGGTGGCGGCCGCGAGCGCATTCGTGCTGTTTCTCGGAGTCCACGCGCTCGAAAGCTATGTGCTCACGCCGATCATCCAGCGTCAGGCGCTCGACATCCCGCCAGCGACGCTGTTCGGGTTCCAGATTCTGCTTGGCATCATCTTCGGCGTCTGGGGGCTGGCGCTTGCCCTGCCCCTGCTCGCAATCGGCAAGGTCGCCATCGACTTCCTGCGCGCAGATGGCGAAAAGCGGTCAGTCAAAACAGCGAGCTAAAAGGTCGCGACCGTCCTGGTGTGCTCCACCTCGGGTGGCGACGCGAAGTGCGGCCCGACCAGCGCGCGCCATTCGGTGAAATTTTCCGATTCGCGAAAATCCACGACATGGTTCTCCAGCGTTTCCCACGTGATCAACAGGCGGTAGCGCGACGGTTTCTCGATGGAGCGGTGCAGTTCGAAACTCTTCCATCCCTTGCAACGCTTGAAAATCGTCTGCGCCTGAGCGATCGCGGCTTCGAAATCCGCTTCGCTGCCCGGCTTGATTTC
>JBIQHO010000005.1:0-27483 GCA_044508545.1 Bradyrhizobiaceae bacterium
TCACGCTTGTCGCGGAAGAATTCCGTGACTCCGATCAGGAGATCGTTGAACAGGTACTGCACTTCGTCCTTGTCGTTGCGCAAGAACTCGACGTAACCGGCGATATCATCGATCTGCACCACCTGCATGCGCCGCTGCACGCGCCGAAGGAACGTATTCTGCTTGTAGCCATGGAAATCGTTTCCCGTCTTGTTGCGCAAAATGTCAGCGATACGGGACAGCGAACTTGCCGCAGCCGCCAGAATTTCATCAAAACCCCGTCTTTCCAACCGGCGCAAGTGTCGCGCGTAAACCTGGATGTGCTCCGGTATTTGTTCGGGCGGCAGAATGAAGTCGGCAATCGCAGCAGGCGCGCTGCTGTCTGACAAGTGTCTTTCCAGGTCGCCATCGAGCTTTTCAGCGATTGCCAACCCGCCATGATCCTTCAGGGTTGCAACTCCGAGGGTGCCATCCCCGCCTGTACCCGCCAGCACGACACCGATCGCCCGCTCCGCCCTCTCTTCGGCGAGCGAGACCAGGAAGCTGTCGATCGCGGCCCGTTCGCCCGCGGCCGGATCGGCATTCCTGACCGAAAACCGATCATTCTGGATCGTGGTGACCAGATTTGAAGGGCAGATGTGGACTGCACCAGCTTCCAGGTTGCTGCCATCCTCGACCTGGACAATGTTGCTGATCCCAGCCTGACGAAAGATATCCGGCAATCGGTGGCCATCCAGGGACTCCCGGTATTGCAACACAAGAACCACCGCCTGGGATGAATCCAGCGTTAAACCCGCAAAGAACCGCTCGATGCTCTCGATGGATCCCGCCGAGGCGCCAACCCCGATAATTAATGGGATTGTGAATTGGCCTTCCTGGATTTCAGCCGCGGGTTGTTCGTCCTTAACCATTGCCGGCCTGGGTGCGCCTGGAAGCATGAGGAGTAAACAATGGAGTCATTGTAGATAGCAAAGCCTCCTCCATTTACAACGGAATAATGCGTTTGGTCGCATAGGGTTCTGCAGGCCATGCGCCTCACAGCCCGTGGTGTTTCTTGTCACCCCACGGCTACCTGCTTTTCCAGATAAGCGATGCGTTCCCTGATCAGAACCCGATGGTGTTCCCATTCTAGCAGCGTGTCGCTCAGAATCTGAAGCAAACGCCGAGCTTGGACCGTATCCGCATCATCCGTATCGCTCTCAGGCTCGCCGAGCCGAGCGACCACCTTCTGCTGATTGCGGATCCGAAGTTTTCCGAGACCGATGTCAGCATCCGCCTTCTGGAGAACTTGCCGCTCTCGATCAAGCTCCTCCAAAACCGTGGCACGATCGGCGCTGTTCATCGCAGGCCCTCTCATATTTCGTCGGACGGAAGCGACGGTTCCAACGAGCGGAGCACGACGCGGCGGATCATATCGGCATATTCCCGATACTCGGCGGCTCGCTTGTCATACATTTCAGCCACCGCTGCGCGCCCGCTGTCCCGGCCGTCAGCCGCCATCCTGTGAACCAGTTCAGCGCGCTCCTCCAGAATGCGCAAGGCAACGCGAAGAGCCTCGTCGACCCCGCCTTCCTGCTCTCGGGCCAGATCATCGGCTGTATATGCATGCCCGACCTGGCATCTGAACCTGAGGGGATACGTCACATTCAACTTGGAAAGCACGCCTCCGCAACTCGGACAGGTCAGCGGAACCGGCGCCGCGATCGAGGAAAGAATATCGCTGTCGACGCGATTGCCCGCAGCGATCTCGACCTCCAGCCTGACTTCCGGCGGCACCGGCAAAGCACGACCTGGCTCTTCACAAACAAGGTCGCTCAGGACGTCGCCAATGCGCCTTCCATCGACGCAAAGGTCCACGGTGGTGACCTCCAGGGCGCGCAATGGCATCTCGCTGGCGATCGCGTCCGCCGGGTCTTGAACCAACGCGATACCGCCGCAACGTTTGACCGAATTCAGCCCGGCGGAGCCGTCCGCCAACAGGCCACTCAGCAAAACACCGATAACGCGTGGTCCATAATGCAGTGCAGCCGAACGAAACAACGGATCAATCGCCGGCCGAACCATGTTTTCGCGGGGGCCACGACCGAGCATCACCCGGCCCTTGAGCAGCAACAGATGGTGGTCGGGCCCGGCGAGATATACCTGTCCGTTTTCAATGGCCATGCCGTTTTCAGCTTGTCGCACCGGCAAGTTCGCGGATGCACGCGCGACCGTCGTAAGAATACCGATCCCCTGTTCCGGGATGTGGAGCACGACAAAAATCGCCGCAGGCAGGTCCGCCGGTAGGCGCGCAAGAATTTGCCTCAGCGGAACCATTGCTCCGGACGAACCTCCGATGACGATGATGTCGCGATTTCCCACGGAACCGTCCTTTGCTTCGCCCATTGGATACAAAACGGCCGCGGGTCAGGTGTTCCTTACACAAGAGCGCAGGTATTGAATGAGTCCATTGCTGCATCAGAAAAGGCCGTTTGAAGATCGGAACCTCCTCGTGGTCGAAGACGATTATTTTCTTGGTCAGGACATGGTTGAAGCGCTGACGGCGCTCGGCGCCCGAACTGTCGGACCGATTGGCGAACTAAGGGAGGCGGAGGAAATCGTTGAAAGGGGAGACCTTTTGGATGCTGCGGTGATCGACATCAACCTTCATCAGCAGCCGACTTATCCGCTCGCGCGTCTCCTGAGGGCGCGCAGCATTCCGTTTCTATTTACCACGGGATACGACCGAAACTCCGTGCCTTACGAATTTCAGGACATTCCGCTCTGGGAAAAGCCGGTTAATCTTCCCACCATGATGCGGAAACTGGTAAGTCTTATCAATACCCCGAAAAGTTAAGGCAATACTGCGCGAGGATTATGAGTTTGGCGGTTTGCTCAAGTATAGAGATAATCGGCACGGCTCAGGACTTCTTTCCCTGCGTTCCTGAAATCATCTATCGACAATTCGCCTAATCTCGCTACCGCAAAGGTCTGCATGCAACATCTGTGCGTATGTTCACATCGCATGGCCGGACATTGGCGCACAGTTCGTCAAGCGCGGCCCCGTAACCGCTCAGGTTTTTTTCGGATTGGTTCTGCCTTTTCATTTCCCGTCCCGCACAAAGGACAAAAATAGGAACGTTCCGCACGTCGCTTTATTGTAGCGTGTACGCCTCCGATTGTCGCGACGCGCAACGCGCCCGACACAATTCCTCCGGACTTGGCGTGCAATCGCGGGAACAGAAACACGTGCAGCAAGTCGAGCGCCACCTGATGCAGACCGGTTTCGCGTTCACCAAGCTTGCCGATCATCTCGCAAGCGTCGCCGCGCTGACTGACGATGACGTGGAACTTCTCTGCAAAATGCCTTGCAGAGTTGCTCATTATGCTTCTCACGAGGTTGTTTTGCAGAAAGGGGATCGACCGTCCTGCTGCTGCCTTTTGCTGCAAGGCTACCTTTGCTGGAGAGATGCAGGAAACGACGAGCGGCAGATCACCTCGATACACGTGCCAGGCGATGTGCCCGATCTTCAAGCGGTCATCTCACCCATTGTCGAGGGAAGCCTCTGCACAACGGGGCCCGCCATTGTGGCTTTTGTTCCCCATTCCTTTTTTCGGGAAATCTCATTGTCCCCGAACCTGAATCATGCATTGTCCCTGCTGACAATCAACGATGCTGCCTGCTCACGAAACTGGATCGTAAATCTTGGAAGCCGCAACTCTCTGGCGCGCGTGGCGCACCTGATCTGCGAGATCGCCGTGCGCTTGCTGGCGGTGGGGCATGGCAGGGATTACTGCTTTCCATCGCCCTTCACCCAGTCCGATCTGGCCGCCGCCTGCGGCATCACGGCGGTGCACGTCAACCGCGTCGTCCAGGAATTGCGCCGGCTTGGAATGCTGCGATGGCAGTCTCGAACCATCGCCATCGAGAATTGGCGGGGGCTTGCCAAGCTCGCGAGATTCACTCCGGACTACCTCGGCTTGCGCAATCACGAAAGCCTCCTGCGCGAGGCGCCTTTTCCTCTCGCCGCCGGTTTAGACAACGCCGAAGATAACGCCAGCCTCAAATCGGACGTGGCGGCCGCATCCGGTGTAAGACTTTGTCCGTGAAGGGATCGGAGCTCCTGTCGTTCCCTCAAGCGTCCGAGGAGCGCAATTCTAACGTCCTCCACCACTTGCGACCAGTCGTCCGGCTGGCGCTGGTGAAATAAGCGAGCGCGAGGATACCACAGGGAGCGGCTTGACGCCGCCGGCCAGCGCCAATCGCAATCATGGTGAAGCATGATCCATGCTTCAAGCCCGAGCGCACCGGCAAGGTGGGCTGCCATTGTGTCCACGCATACGATGAGATCGAGATCATTCATGCGCTGACCCAAAGCGTCGATCTCAGCCGTGCTGACATCGAGCGCACCGAAGCTTTCTGATGCGGCCGCCGCCGGTCCTCTTTGCAGGGAGCGGAGGCGAACCCCCCTGATGTTGAGTCGATTCAGCAGTTCAGCAGGAACCGACCTTCGCTTGTCCCAATCGCCGACCTCCCAGATGAGGCCAACGGTCATGTCTTCCACCGGCGCCAGCCTGGAAAGCTGCCCCGGCGGCAACCTCAAATATGGTCCGGATAATCCAATCATGTCGCGCGTCGCACGAACGGCATGCGCCATTTCCATGATCTCGATATCGACGTCGAACTCCGCATCGGGCGTACCGTCGCTCAGCGGAACAACCCTGTCGACACCTTCCAGCATTTCGATCAGGGACAACAATGGTGGCTGGCACCAGACAATCAATTCGCGCGCGCGTCGCCCTAATACCGGGAGAAAGCGCGCGAATTGAAGCGTGTCGCCCAGGCCATGATAGCAGCGGACCAAGATTCGCTGCGCGTCTAGTGGCTCCCCTCGCCAGATTCGCTGCTGGTGACGCGGGCCATCGTGCTTGTCACGCCACGAGGTAAGCGCGACATCGAGATCGGTGATCTCCCACGCACGCTCAAAGTCTCCCGCCCGCATCGCTGCGATCCAGTCGTCCGCGGATGTTCTGCGGTCGCGCGCGCCGTGCTCCGCAGTTGCTGTCATGAGGAAGCGGAACGCCGCACGAACTTGTGAAACCGGCTTTGGTGCCCGTCCTTGGTCCGGTCCTGATAGAGGAAGGCAAGCTTGGCTTCGTCGAATTTCTCGAAAAATTCCTCCCAGCCTATGTCGGCAAGCGCGGCGTCCCGGGACCCGAAATCAATTCGAAGAATGCCGGCATGTTCATCGTCCGCGGTCTCGCGCACGGTTGCGGGCCTGCCGCCGCGCTGCTCCGCCCATTTGCGAATGAACTTGTGATCGGTGGTGGTTTCGCTGTCGCTCATCGTTCATCCCTACAGTTCAACGTCCTCGCCTCGGAAAGGAACGCCGAGAATGCAACTTCGTTCGACGCCGGTTAGAGCGGCGTCCCGAGCGCCGCCCTCATTTTTTGCGCCGCCCTGCCAATGCGGCTTCTTCTTCATCTTCATCTTCCTGATTGCGCCGCGCAGCGTCGCGACAGAGCGGCTCCAAGCTAAACCAGGTTAAGTTTTTTCTGCATTTTTGCTCGTCACACCCCGCGCAGGCGCACAAGCATCGGCAACAAAAGGAACGAACATTTCGATCGTACGTTCGCGGCGTACTTACGTTTCAGTTCAAACCTGGCGCGGCCGGAGACGATCGATGCATTCTCCTCTGCAAGACAGACGCCGCATCCGCGTGGGCATCGTCGGCGTCGGAAACTGCGCGAGTTCCTTTGTACAGGGGCTGACGTACTATCGCGATGCGCGATCGAACGAGCCGGTGCCCGGCCTGATGAATGCGGAGGTTGGCGGATATCATATCAGCGACATCGAGATCGCATCTGCTTTCGACGTAAATGCCAGCAAGGTTGGGCTTGATGTTGCGGATGCAATCCTGGCCAAGCCGAATAATACCCATCGCTTTGCCGCAGTCCCGCCGACCGGTGTTCTGGTCCAGCGCGGACCCGTGTTCGATGGCATCGGGCAATATCTGGAACACGACGTTCCCGTCAGCGAGGCGGCCGAAGCCGACGTTGCAGGAGCCTTGACGCGATCGCGGACTAACGTTGTCGTTTCCTATTTGCCAGTGGGTTCGCAGAAAGCAAGTGAGTGGTATGCCAGGCAGGCGCTTTCGGCCGGATGCGCCTATGTCAACTGCATTCCGGTTTTCATCGCATCTGACCCGGTCTGGAGTCAGCGCTTTGAGGCCGCTGGCCTGCCCATCATCGGCGATGACATCAAGAGTCAGGTGGGCGCCACCATTTTACATCGTACGCTTGTGAACCTGTTCCGCGAGCGCGGGGTGCGATTGGACCGCACTTATCAACTCAATGTTGGCGGCAATACCGATTTCAAAAACATGCTTGAGCGCGATCGCCTGGCGTCAAAGAAGATTTCCAAGACGCAGGCCGTCACAAGCCAGTTGGACGTCCCGCTCCCTCCCGACGACGTTCATGTCGGACCGAGCGATCATGTTCCCTGGCTGACTGATCGAAAACTGGCCTTCATCCGGCTCGAAGGCACCACCTTCGGAGGCGTACCGCTGAGCGCGGAAGTGAAGCTGGAGGTCTGGGATTCCCCGAACTCCGCAGGCGTTGTCATTGACGCGGTGCGCTGTGCGAAGCTCGCGCTCGACCGCGGCATCGGAGGCGCGCTGACCGGACCCTCAAGCTACTTCATGAAATCACCTCCCCGCCAATATTCCGACGAAAAAGCGCGCCAGGCGACCCGCGCGTTCATCGATGACCAGGTCGAGGTCTGATGATGACAACAGTGCATCTGGTTCGTCACGGTCACCACGCGCTTCTGGGTAAGCAGCTTTGCGGAAGAATGCGCGGCGTCGCGCTCGACCAGTCCGGACGCAAGCAAATGGACTGTCTTGCCACCATGCTCAAACCCGCTCCCTGTCTGATTCAGTCGAGCCCACGGTGTCGGGCCCGGCAATCGGCGACCATCTTGGCTATGCATTTCGGCCTTGTTCCCGAAGTTGCGCCAGCCGTCGACGAGATCGATGTGGGAGACTGGACTTCGCTCACTTTCGACGAACTCGACCGCGATCCACGGTGGCGGCTATGGAATGAGCGCCGCGGCTCGCATCGACCGCCCCGCGGCGAAAGCATGACAGAGGTTCGTCACCGCATCGTACGTCATTTAGAAGAGTTGCGTGAGAGCGCCGTCAAAGGCCCGATCGTGATCGTCAGTCACGCCGAGCCGATCCGCGCCGCTTTGCTGCACTATCTTGGACTTTCGCCCAATGATTTTCTATCGGTCAAGGTCGATCCGGCGAGCGTCAGCACGTTGCTGATAAAGCCCACGCATCTCGAGGTCTCCGGAATAAATCAACAGGCACCCGCATGAAAATCGTGGTGTTCGGTCTGACGATTTCATCATCGTGGGGTAATGGCCACGCCACCCTGTGGCGAGGACTCTGCAAATATCTCGCCCGATCCGGACACGCCGTCGTCTTTTTCGAACGCGACGTCCCCTATTATGCGGGAACGCGAGACCTGTTTGACATCGAGGGCGGCCGGCTCGTTCTGTTTTCGTGCTGGGACGACGTCAGGTCAATTGCGAACAACGAATTGCGCGATGCGGACGCCGCCATCGTCACATCCTATTGCCCGGATGCGATCGCCGCAGCGGACCTAATCCACGATCAGAACCGCGCCATTTCAATTTTTTACGACCTGGATACTCCTGTGACTTTGGCCCGGATCGAGGCGGGAGAAACAGTATCCTATATCCCGTCGGATGGCCTAAAGCGGTTCAAAGCGGTCCTGAGTTTTACCGGCGGTCAGAGCCTGTTTGAGCGTTACCGGTACAGATTTGGAGTCCGGAACATTCAGCCGCTCTACGGTCATGTCGATGCCGATGTGCACCGCCCGGTGATGCCGCAGCCGCATTATCGGGCCGACCTCTCCTATCTCGGCACCTATTCCGACGACCGATGGCCTGCACTGAGGACGCTGTTCGTTGAACCAGCGCGCATGCGGTCCGATCTGCGCTTTCTGATCGGCGGGGCGCAATATCCGGCGGATTTTCCATGGTCGCCGAACATCTACTTCGTGCGGCATCTGCCGCCGTCCGAGCATGCCCCCTTTTTTGCTTCGTCGCGATTGACACTGAATATCACCCGACAGGCGATGGCCAGCATGGGATGGTGTCCATCCGGCCGCCTGTTCGAAGCTGCGGCCTGCGGCACGGCTTTGCTCAGTGACAGATGGCCGGGAATTGATGACTTTTTCGAACCCGGCGAGGAGATCCTGCTCGCCGACGACTTTGGACATACCGTCGCCGCCGTTGACATGAGCGACGCGGAGCTTATCCGCATCGCGCGGCGCGCACGCGAACGAACGCTCGACCAGCATAGCTCAAGCCGGCGCGCGAGCGAACTCGTCGCGCTCATCGAGGCGGCGCGGAATGCAACCTTCCAGCCAGAAGTCCAGGAGGCCTGAGATGTGGGGTGTCATCCCGGCAGCCGGCCGCGGCAGCCGCATTCAGCCGTTGGCGTTCTCGAAAGAGCTTCTGCCGGTCGGCAGCCGCAGCAACGGAGGAACGGATCGACCTTGCGCGGTTTCCGAATATCTGCTCGAGCGACTCATTCTCGGCGGCGCCGACAAGATTTGCTTCGTCATCGCGCCGGGAAAGTCCGACATTCTCGAATATTTCGGCGACCGATATGGCAGCGCCGAGCTGGCTTACGTTGTTCAACCGCAGGCCTCGGGATTGTGTGACGCCGTATTTCGCGCAGCGACCGTGCTTGGAGACCGAGAGGATGTATACGTCGGATTGCCGGATACGGTCTGGTTCCCTGAAGCTGCGCTTCGCTCGCTCCCCGATGCCGATCTGTCCTTCCTGCTTTTTCCAACGGATCATCCGGAGTTTTTCGATGCGGTCGTGCTCGATGGTGATCGCGTTTGTGAAATTCAGGTCAAACAGGTTGGCGCGCGCTCGAACTGGATCTGGGGCGCGTTCAGAATGTCGGCAAACGGCTTCCGCGACCTGCGCCTGTTGTGGGAACAGCGCGGCCGACAGGACGAGTACTTCGGCACGCTGGTGAACAGCTATGTCGCGGCTGGCGGGCGCGGCGTAGGCATCAAGGCGGGTGAATCCTATGTCGATGTTGGAACTCTCAATGGCTACCACGCAGCGATAGCGCTGTTGTCGGATTCCCGGAGGAACGGTGGGCGCCTTGGCTCGCACGCCTTGAATGAAGCCAGAAGCGCGAAGCAGCGCGCAGTGGCAGCGAAAGGAGTTCATTCATGAGGGCCGTTCTCTCGAAGGAGGAAATCCGCCGGCGGGTCGATGCGCTCGGCCCCTGGTTTCACAACCTCGACCTGAAGGGCGTGCCAACGGCGCCCGCGCATTTCCTTGGAGATTATCCGCAGGTGAAGTGGCAGCGCTTTTGCAACGTCATTCCCGACCGCCTGAAAGGAAAGACCGTGCTGGACATCGGCTGCAACGCCGGATTCTATGCAATGGAGATGAAGCGGCGCGGCGCAGAGCGCGTGCTCGGCCTCGACACCGATGATGAGTATCTTGAACAGGCCAGATTCGCTGCCGACGTGACCGGCCTCGACGTCGAATTCCGCAAGATGTCCGCTTATGACGTCGGGCAGCTCGGCGAACGATTCGATCTCGTGATCTTCATGGGTGTGCTCTATCATTTGCGACACCCCCTGCTCGCGCTCGACCTGATACACGAGCACGCTGCGCGCGATCTCCTGCTCTTTCAATCGATGCTGCGCGGTAGCGACGAGGTTGCCGCGATCGAACGCGATTACGACTTCTGGACAACGGATCACTTCGACCATCCCGGCTATCCCAGGATGCACTTCATCGAACATCGCTACGCCGATGACCCCACCAATTGGTGGGCCCCCAACCAGGCCTGCGTGGAGGCCATGCTACGCAGTGCGGGCTTTGTCATTGCCGCCCATCCCGAGCAGGAGGTTTATCTCTGCCGCAAAGGCGTACGGCCTCAGGCGGACGGTCCGGTCTATCCGTCCCGCGGAGCAAGCGCATGATCGAAGCCGTCAAAATCTGGAACGAACCCAACAACAAATCTCATTGGGACCCCGAGCTCGATCCCGGTTGGGAGAGGTTTGCAGAGATGGCGATCGCGGCGGGTCAGGCCATTCGTGCGGTTCATCCGACTTTGCCGCGGGTTCTCGGCGGCATTTCTCCAATCGATCCGGTCTTCATCCTGAATATGAAGGCGCGCGGCGTGCTTGACCATGTCGATGCGGTGGCGGTCCATGGCTTTCCTCTGGACTGGAATCTCTGGCAGATCGATGAATGGCCGAGCAGGATTCATGACATTCAGGCGATCGTCGACCTGCCGGTCTGGGTCACGGAAGTCGGAGTTTCATCGTTCGGCGCCGAGGAGGTTCAAGCCTGGGGATTTCGGCGCACGGCGGAATTGTTATCCGGGCGGGCGCCGCGCATCCACTGGTACAGCCTCTATGACTTGCCTGCGACATGGGAAGCCACCACGCGCCACAAGGAAGCGGAAGGCTCCTCTTACTATCGCCATTTTCACATGGGGCTTCTGCGGGCGGACGGCAGCCCGAAACTCGCACTCAAACAATACGAACAGTATGCGAGCAAGATCGGGCTATGCCAGTGGTTTCATTTCGAAGATCACCGGCTGAATGACGCTGCACGCTGGATGCGTCGGCTCGGCGTGCGCCATCTCCGTACCGGGCTGTCCTGGGCCGACAGCTTTCGTCCCGATGCACTCGATTGGTTCGATCGTCAGATGGACGCGCTGGCGGAATTCGACGTCACGCTGACATTCTGCTTTACCCCGGAACATCGAGGTCTCGCGCCGCATCATACCAGCCCGCCGATTAACGCACACGAATTCGCAGATTTCTGCGCGCGCATGGTCCGGCGCTATTGCGGCGTCAATGCGGCTCGGCAAAACGCGCGTCAGGCCCCGACGGAGACGACATGCGCGCCGTGATCCTGGTGTTGGATTCGGTCGGCATCGGCGCCGCGCCGGACGCCGCGCTGTATGGCGACGAGGGTAGCGACACCATCGGTCATATCGCGGAGGCGTGCGCCCGCGGCGCGGCGGACGACGACAGACGCGAAGGGCCGCTCCGTCTGCCGAATCTGGTCGAACTCGGACTCGGCGTGGCCTGCCATCTGGCGACTGGGCGCACACCGCCTGGCCTCCGCCAACACGGCCACATACATCCAAGCTGCGGTTGCGCCGCCGAGCAATCGAAAGGCAAAGACACGCCATCCGGACATTGGGAACTCGCCGGCGTTCCAGTGCCATTCGACTGGGGTTATTTTCCAAGGACGACGCCCTGCTTTCCGCAGTACCTCCTCAACGAGCTGTGCGCGCAGGCCGAGCTGCCTGGCATCATCGGCAATTGCCATGCGTCAGGCACCGCGATCATCGCCGAACTCGGCGAACAGCACGTGCAAACCGGGGAGCCGATCTGCTACACCTCAGCCGATAGCGTTTTCCAGATCGCCGCTCACGAAAAGACCTTCGGATTGGACCGGCTTTATCGGGTTTGCGCAATTGCGCGACGCCTTGTCGATCCGCTCAATATCGGCCGCGTCATCGCGCGCCCCTTCACGGGATCGTCCCGGAGCGATTTCAGCCGGACCCATCATCGACGTGACTTCGCCGTGCCGCCGCCGGAGCCTACAATTCTCGACATGGCGGAGGAGAACAATCGCGATGTCATATCCATCGGCAAGATAGACGACATTTTCGCCCATCGCGGAACCGGCCGCAATAAACGGGGAGAAAACAATGATGCCCTGTTCGACCGGACTCTGGAAGGTTTGAGCGAACTGGCGGATGGCGGACTGCTGTTCGCAAACTTCGTCGATTTCGATACCGTCTTCGGCCATCGGCGCGATGTCATCGGCTACGCGGCAGCCCTGGAGGCGCTTGATGGCCGGCTGCCGCAACTCCTGAACCGTCTTCGAAGCGACGATCTCCTGATCATCACCGCAGACCATGGATGCGACCCGACATGGTCGGGGACCGATCACACCCGCGAACAGGTGCCGATCCTCGTCGCAGGCGACCGGCCGGACACCGTCATCGGGCGACGGCAAAGCTTCGCCGACGTCGGCGCATCGGTCGCGCGCCATCTCGGACTGGCGCCGCTTCGGCACGGTATGCCCTTTCAACGCAGCAGCCATCCGATCTGATTCACTCACATTATTGATCCAGGTTAGGCAAATTTTTGTTTGTACGCCGGCTAGAGGCCGAGCAGGAACGAACATTCGTTGCACCGCTTCTTTCTTCCGAAGCGGCAACGGTCACACGCCCCGCCGCTTCTGTTTGAACGCGAACAATCCCGCCGCTTGCGAAGGAAGGGCAACTTCGGATGACGAAGGTTTTGATTACCGGGGGCGCAGGCTTCATCGGGTCGCACGCGGCAGCCGCGCTGCTATCGGCCGGTTATGAGGTCCGTCTGCTCGACAATCTCTCGGTCCAGGTCCACGGCCTGCAGCGAAGGCGTCCGCCCTATCTCAACAGGGACGCAGAGCTGATGACCGGCGATATCACCGATACATCGGCAGTCGATCGTGCGCTGCGCGGCGTCGACATGGTGTTGCATCTGGCATCAGCGGTCGGCGTCGGCCAGAGCATGTACAACATCGCGGATTACGTCAGGATCAACGAACTCGGCACCGCCGTTTTGCTCGAAGCGTTGTGCAAGCGGCCGGTCGAACGACTCGTGGTCGCTTCTTCCATGAGCGTCTATGGAGAAGGTTTGTGCTGTACTTCCGACGGCAGGGAGGTCGCGCCGCGCGAACGCAATATCGCCCAGCTTCGCAACGGCGACTGGGAATTGCGCGACGACGGCGGCGTTGCCCTGAAACCGATCGCGACCCCGGAAACCAAGCGGCCGACGCTGAGCTCGATCTATGCGCTTAACAAATACACGCAGGAGCGCATGTGCCTGCTGATCGGACAGGCTTACGGCATTCCCTCAATTGCGCTGCGATTTTTCAACGTTTTCGGACCGCATCAGGCGCTGTCGAACCCCTATACCGGCGTTCTCGCCATTTTTGCCGCGCGCCTGCTCAACAACAGACCGCCGCTGGTGTTCGAGGATGGAATGCAGCGGCGGGATTTCATTCATGTGCATGACGTCGCCCGCGCCTGCGTGCTGGCGTTACGGTCCTCCCATTCGAACGATGTCTTCAACGTCGGCTCCGGACGAAGCCGAACCATTTTGTCCGTGGCGCGCGATCTCGCGCGCGTCATGGGCCGACCGCGGATCGAACCGGAGATTACGGGAAAATATCGCGCCGGCGACATTCGCCACTGCTTTTCGAATAATGCCAGGAGCAGCAGCCTGCTCGGCTTCATTCCGTCCGTCGACTTCGAACGGGGGCTCGACGAATTCGCGGCTTATCTGGCGGATCAGATGGCCGAGGACCACGCCGACAGAGCCACCGACGAATTGACACGGCGAGGGCTGGTCGCATGAGCGGGATTGATACCTCCGGGCCGGTGCTGATCACCGGCGGCTGCGGCTTCATCGGCTGCAATCTCGCCGAGCGCCTTGCCGCGGGCGGGAGCGAGGTGATCGTCCTCGACAATCTGGCGCGCGCAGGAGCGCGCGAGAACGCGCAGTGGCTGACGGCGCGCCGCAACGAGCGGATCAAGATCGTCAATGCCGACGTTCGGGAGCCGATTTCGGTGATTGAAGCAGTCTGCGGCGCGCGCGCCGTGCTTCACCTCGCCGCGCAGGTCGCGGTGACCGACAGCCTTTCCGATCCTGTTGAAGACTTCGAGGTCAACGCCCGCGGCACGCTCAACGTGCTCGAAGGGGTGCGTCGTCACAATCCGTCGGCGCCGGTGCTGTTTGCATCCACCAACAAGGTTTATGGCCGGATGATCGACAGCACCGACATCATCCGCCACGCTCTGCGCTGCACGCCGGCTTCCGCGGCCCTGGCCGGCGGCGTTGCCGAGAATGCGCCGCTCGACTTCTACAGCCCGTATGGCTGTTCGAAAGGCACCGCCGATCAATACGTCCATGACTATGCCAGGGTGTTCGGTCTGCGCACCGTGGTGCTGCGCATGAGCTGCATCTATGGCCCGCGGCAATTCGGCACCGAGGATCAAGGCTGGATCGCGCACTTCCTGTCGAGCGCAATGCTCAATCGCCCCCTGACAATTTATGGCGATGGCTATCAGGTGAGGGACGCACTTCATGTCTCCGACGCGGTCGATGCCTGGCTCGTCGCGCTGGATCGTATCGAACAGGTCAAGGGGCGCGTTTTCAACCTGGGCGGAGGTCCATCGAATTCGGTAAGCCTGCGCGAGTTGATCGAGCTTATCGCGCGGCTGACGGGCAAACAACCGGCCTATTCATTTACGGATTGGCGTCCCGGCGACCAGCCTTGGTACATTAGCGATACCCGCGCGCTGGCCTCCGCGCTTGGCTGGCAACCAAAAATTCCGCTTTGCGAGGGATTGGGCTCGCTGCGGCAATGGCTGGCCGAGCGGTTCGCCAAATATTCGGAAAAGCGCGAGGTTCTGGCATGAGCCGCGTCGCACTGATCAATCCAAACTGGGATTTTGACGGCAGCATCTATTTCGGTTGCCGCTCGCCGCATCTGCCGCTTGAGCTGGGCATATCCCAACACAGGCTCTCAGAGGCGGGACATGCGACGTTGCTGCTTGATGCGCACATGTTCGACCTGTCCTTGGCCGAGATCGAGGATGAGCTGCGGCGCTTTTGTCCCGACATGATCGTTATCACCACGGCGCCGACTTATTTGTTCTGGCGTTGCGCTCCGCCCGAGCTTCGCGCGCCACAGCAACTCGCGCGTGCGGTTCGCGATTTGTCGCCAAGGCTTGTCGTGGTTGGTCCACACGGATCTTCGACGCCAAAGGCGGCGCTGGGCAAACTGGCTGCAGATACCGTGGTGATGGGGGAGTGCGAGGAAGCGCTGCTGCGCCTCGCCAATGGCGAGCGCGATTTCGCCGGTCTATGCTTCGCCGACGGCGGAAGGGTCAGGATCAACGGCGGCCCCTTAGCAGCCGCTTTCAGTGATCAACCGATGCTGACATGGCCGGAAGAGATGATCCGGCATCATCGCCACCATCATCATCGGTTCGAGGCCAAGCCGGTCGGACCGGGAGCCGAAGTCGAAGCCTCCCGCGGCTGTCCTTATCGCTGCACCTTCTGCGCCAAGGAGAATTTTCGCAACGCCTACCGCAGGCGGCCCCCCGGCGTTCTGCTCGCAGAAATCGACGCGTTGCAGCATCAGGGCGTCGAATATGTCTATTTCATCGATGAGATATTCCTTCCGAACGGCGCACTGCTCGAAGGGCTGGTATCTCGGGGCCTCAAGTTCGGCGTGCAAACCCGCATCGACCTCTGGAAGCCGGATATGCTCGCGCTGCTGGGCCAGGCCGGCTGCGTCTCGATCGAAGCCGGCGTCGAGAGCCTGACGCCGGAAGGCCGCGCGGCGCTCGCCAAGAATTGCAAGATGACGACCGACCAGCTCGCCGACCGCCTGATTGAAGCGCGGCGTCACGTTCCCTTCGTGCAGGCCAATCTGATCGAGGTGCCGGAAGATGACGATCCGGTCGTACAGAATTGGCGACGCCGAATGCAGGATGCCGGCGTCTGGGCCAACGATCCGGTGCCGCTCTATCCCTATCCCGGTTCGCCGGATTACCGAAAACTGTGGGGCGAGCCCGACGATTTCGCGTGGGAACGTGCACACGCACACTATCTCGCACTGTTCGATCAATTCAGCGACCTGCAGGACGAACGCCCGGTCCCGCTCGATCGACTGGAACTGCAGGCCCTCTCATGACGAGCCCCTCGCGACCCAGGATCATGATGACGGCCGACGGCGTTGGTGGGGTATGGACCTATGCCGCTTCGCTGTCATCGGCACTGGCGGCAGCAGGTTGCGAGGTTCACATGGTGACGATGGGGCCTCGTCTCCGCGCTGACCAGCGCGCCATGCTGGGGGATTGCATCCACCTGATCGAGAGCGATCTCGCGCTCGAGTGGCAGGATGCCGGCGGCAGCGATGTCGAGCGAGCGCGGCGGCGGCTTACCCTGTTTGAAAGCGAGATCCGGCCGCACATCGTGCATTTGAACAGCTTTCGGGAAGCGTCGTTCACATGGACCGCGCCCGTCCTTGTGGCGGCGCATTCCTGTGTGAATAGCTGGGGAATGGCCTGCGGCGATGCGGACTGGCTGCTGCGGCCGGAATGGCTCCGTTACACGAAGAACGTCGCCGACGGCCTCGATCGCGCCCAGGCGTGGGTCAGTCCGAGCCGATCTTTCCATTGTGTTGTCCGCGCGCTTTATGCGCCGCGCTCGCCGGGGTTCGTCATCCATAACGGCTTGTCGTCCGATCTCACCAGCGGCTGTCGGAAGCAGCCGTTCGTGCTCGCCGCCGGACGCATATGGGATCGCGCCAAGAACACTGCCGCTCTGAACGAAGCGGCGGCGGCACTCGACTGGCCGGTGCGCGTGGCCGGATCGGCCGGCGAAAATTTTCCCGGCACCAACGGCTTTGATGTTTTGGGGGAGTTGCCACGCGAAGCATTGCTGCACGAGATGCGTCAGGCCGCGATCTTCGCCAGCCCCGCACTCTATGAGCCGTTCGGACTTGCGGTTCTCGAAGCCGCTTCGGCTGGTTGCGCCCTGGTGCTTTCGGATATTACGACGTTTCGCGAGCTCTGGAACGGGGCCGCCTGCTTCGTGCCTCCATCCGATGGAGCCGCATGGCGCTCGGCGCTCTCCGACTTATGCTCCAACCGGCGCCGGCGTACCCGTTTGCAATGCGCCGCTCGCGAACGCGCGCAGTTCTATTCCCTTTCATCCACGACCGAATCCTACCTGCGCCTTTATCGGCGTCTCGCGGCTTCGGCCTTACGCACCAGGTCAACCCGCGCAGACAAGGTTTACGCATGAAATGCGTTCTGTTTTATCATGCCTTTTCCTCATGCTGGAATAACGGCAATGCCCATTTCCTGCGCGGCGTCGCGCGCGAGGTGCACGCGCTTGGACACGAGGTTACCGTCTATGAGCCGGCCGACGGGTGGAGCCGCCTGAATGCCATCCGCGACGGCGGCGCTGAATTTCTCACGGAAATTCCCGAACTATTCCCCGGCATTTCAATCCGGCAGCACGACGATGCGCTCGACCTTGAACAGGCGCTCGACCGCGCCGATCTGGTGCTTGTCCACGAGTGGAATACACCCGACCTGATCGCGCGGATAGGTCAATGCCGCATCAGGGGCGGCTCGTTTACGCTTTTGTTCCACGACACCCATCATCGCGCCGTCACTGCGCCTGACGATCTCGAGCGCGTCGATCTTGACGGCTTTGACGGCGTACTGGCATTCGGCGAAGTGCTTCGCGAAATCTATCTGCGGCGCGGTTGGATCAATCGGGCATTCACCTGGCATGAAGCGGCCGATACCGCCCTGTATCGCCCTCTTCTTCATCTCCGGCGCACCCACGATGTCGTCTGGATTGGAAATTGGGGCGACGGCGAGCGCGGAGCCGAATTGAACGAGTTCTTCGTCCGTCCGGTTTTCGAACTTGGACTTCGCGCCCGGATTTATGGCGTTCGCTACGCGGAGAAAGCGCTTCGCGCCATTGACGCGGCGGATATCTCTTATCGCGGCTGGCTTCCGGCGCATCGCGTGCCCGCTGCTTTTGCAGAAGCGCGCGCCACGGTTCATGTTCCGCGAGGTCCTTATGCCCGGCTGCTGCCGGGAATCCCGACAATCCGGATGTTCGAAGCGATGGCCTGCGGCATTCCGATCGTATCGGCGCCGTGGGAAGATTGCGAAATGCTGCTACCGGCGAACTCGTATCTGCGCGTTCGGAATGGGAAGCAGATGCGAGAGGCGCTGCACGCGCTGCTGACCGATGAAGGATTCGCGAATTGCATCGCGGCGGCGGGCCTGAAGGCGATCTCCGACCGCCACACATGTCGCCATCGGGTCGAGGAACTCCTCACGCTCGTCGACGGACTCAAACTACGGTCTGCCTCAACGGTGCGCTTCAATGAGGAGGCGACATCATGAAGATCAGCTTCTTCGGGTCGAGTCTGGTTTCCTCCTACTGGAATGGCGCAGCGACCTACTATCGCGGCATGCTGAAGGAAATCGCTGCCCTGGGACACGACGTCACGTTCTTCGAGCCGGACGCATTCGATCGCCAGAACCATCGCGACATTCCGGATCCCCCTTACGCACGTGTCTGCGTCTACCCTGCGACATCCGATGGATGGCAAAGCGCGCTGTCACAGGCCAGACGATCTGCCGATCTTCTCGTCAAGGCCAGCGGTGTCGGCGTGTTCGATCGCGACCTGGACGAAGCCATCGCGGGCAGCCCATCCCGCATCATGCGCATTTATTGGGACGTTGATGCGCCGGCGACGCTCGACGCGATCGGCGCAGATCCACAGCATCATCTCCGCGACGCCATCCCTCGCTATGACATGGTGCTGACCTATGGCGGCGGCGATCCCGTCGTAACCGCTTACCGGGCCATTGGGGCCCGGGACTGCATTCCGCTCTACAATGCGCTCGACCCCGCGGTGCATTTTCCGGTCGCGCCGAGGCAAAACTTCGCGTGCGATCTCGGCCTGCTGGCCAACCGGCTGCCGGATCGCGAAACGCGGGTCGAGCGATTTTTTCTCAATGTCGCAAAAAGCCTCTCCGGCAAATCGTTTCTGCTGGGCGGCTCGGGCTGGGAAGGAAAGGCACTGCCAACCAATGTGCGAACCGTCGGACATGTCGGAACCGCCAGCCACAATGCCTTCTTCTGTTCAGCCCTCGCGACGCTGAACATCAACCGCGACAGCATGGCGAGATACGGCTTCTCCCCGCCGACACGAATATTCGAGGCAGCCGGCGCAGGCGCTTGCCTGATTTCTGACGCATGGCCCGGCATCGAATCTTTCCTGGAACCGGGGCGGGAAGTTCTGGTCGCACGCGATGGCGAAGAGGTTGCCGACCATCTCACCTCGCTCAATTCCGAGCGGGCTTGTGCAATCGCCGGCCGGGCGCGCCGCCGAATACTGGCTCATCACACTTATAGGAAGCGTGCGCAGCAGTTCGATCGGCTGTTTGCAGGTTTCAATGCAAAGGGCGAGGCAGCGGAATGAACCTGAATGTCGTCATTCTCGGGCTTTCGGTGACCTCATCATGGGGCAACGGCCACGCCACGACCTATCGCGCCCTCATCGAAGCCTTGGTGCAACGCGGCCATCGCGTGACATTCCTCGAGCGCGATGTGCCGTGGTATCGCAGCCACCGGGACCTCGAACGTCCCTCAAACTGGGAAATCAGGCTGTATCAATCGCTGAACGATATTCCACGGCGCTTCGGTAAAATTATCCGCGATGCCGGTCTCGTCATCATCGGTTCGTATGTGCCGGACGGTATGGCGATTTCGGACTGGGTCACTTCACATGCGCGCGGTATCACGGCATTTTACGACATTGATACGCCAGTCACGCTAGCCGCATTGGATGAAGGAACCGAATATATTTCACGGGCCATGGTCCCGCGATTCGATCTTTACCTGTCGTTCTCCGGCGGTCCCGTTCCGGACATGATCGAACGGCGCTATGGCAGCCCATTGTCGCGTACGCTGTATTGTAGCGCAGACCCCGCCCTGCACCGGCGAGAGCAGGCGAAGCAGCATTGGACGCTCGGCTATCTCGGCACCTACAGTGTCGACCGGCAGCCCCTGCTGGAGCAACTTCTGCTGGCGCCGGCCGCCGCAATGCCCGATCACAAATTCGTCGTGGCCGGCGCGCAATACCCGGCCGATCTCGTCTGGCACGCCAATGTCGAACGGATTGAACATCTTGCGCCAAGCGAACACAGCTCGTTTTATTCCCGGCAACGGTTTGCGCTCAACCTCACCCGCGCCCATATGCGCGCGCTTGGATATTCACCGAGCGTCCGGCTGTTCGAAGCAGCGGCCTGCGGCACGCCGATTATCTCGGATCGCTGGTCCGGCATCGAGACGATCTTCGCACCGGGTCAGGAAATTCTTCTGGTCTCCAAGCCCGAAGAGATCGTGCAGATCCTCCGCGACATGCCGGAGGATCGGCGGCGCTCGATCGCAGAACAGGCCTGCCGTCGCTTTCTTGCCGAACATACTCCGGCGCACCGGGCTTGCCAGTTAGAAAGCTATTATCTCGAAGCTATGCGTCGGCGCCGGCGGGCAACCGATCGCCCGGAAGCGAATCGACCGCCAGGGCGGCCCGAAATGCTGCAGGAGGTCCGATGAAATTTCAAAGCCGTCCGAATGTTCTTCGTCGCAAGGTTGTGCTCGTGACCGGAGGCGCCGGATTCATTGGCTCGCATCTCTGCGATTCCCTGCTGCAGCAGGGCGCACGCGTCATCTGCGCTGACAATCTTCTGACCGGCTCGATGCAGAATATCCGCCCTCTGCTCAACCATCCGAATTTTCAATTCATCGAGCATGACGTCCGCGACCCCCTTCACGTTGGCGGACCGATCAGTCGCATCTATAGTCTCGCCTGCCCCGCATCGCCGCGTCACTATCAGAACGATCCTGTCGGCACGATGATGACCTGCGTTGCCGGCATGATCAACCTGCTGGAACTCGCACGTCGAAAATCCGCGCGTATCCTCCAGGCTTCCACCAGCGAAATTTACGGCGATCCCGAGATCCACCCGCAACCGGAATCTTACGTCGGCCATGTCAATCCGATCGGCCCACGCGCCTGCTATGACGAGGGCAAGCGCGCGGCCGAAACGCTGATGTTCGACTATCGTCGTAGGCACGGAATCGACATCAAGGTTGCCCGTATCTTCAACACTTATGGCCCCCGAATGCTCGAGAATGATGGACGGGTCGTGTCCAATTTCATTGTCCAGGCGTTACGCAACGATCCTATCACCATTTACGGAACAGGGCAGCAGACACGCAGCCTGTGTTTCATCCACGATCTCGTCCGTGGTCTCGAACTTCTTATGGAAAGCCCATCCTCGGTGACAGGACCGTGCAATCTCGGTAACCCTTGCGAGATGACAATCGAGGCGATCGCCCGGGAAATCCTAGCGTGCACGCAGTCCAGTTCGCCGATTACCTTCGAGCCTTTGCCGAAAGACGATCCGAAGCGGCGCAAACCCGCTATCGAAACTGCCGAACGCGTTCTCGGCTGGCGTCCACGCGTCACGCTGAGCGAAGGCCTGCGCTCCACCATCGCCTATTTCACGTTGCAGACAGCCTTGACGGATCTGTCTCCCGCCACGAAGGGGAGCGTTCGCGCTCGCCCGTACATGAATGGCGCTCTCACCAGCGATCTGAGCCCGAGGTAAGGGACATTGAAGCAACTCCATGATGCTCACCACTTTCAACATGCTTCGCGTTACAACTGCCAAGGAACGCTGATCACGGTGAGATGAGGACCACCATGCCGGAGCAATTTCGTTCGCAGGTGCCGCGCGTGATGGGCGTGAAGGATGTGCTGATACCAGCGATCCTTGATAACTTCCGGAATCAGCACCGCGATCCGCCGACCTTGCGACTGCTGCTCGAGTTCCTGCACAAGATTCAGGATCGGCTCGTGCACGTTGCGATATTGCGCCGGCACGATGGCCAGACGCGGCTGCGCGAAACCGGCTGCCAGCACCGGGCGCTCGACCCGTTCGTGCCACCGGTCCCGCAGTGCCCGGCTTTCCTCTTCCGCTTCCGGCCCGGAGAGATGCGTAAGATGAACTGCGATGATATCCGGCGACAACGTCAGTGCAAGCTGCAGCGCCTTTTCGGTCAGACGATCCCATCCCGCCGAAGCGACGAGCAGAATCGGAGGCCGGACATCGTCAAGCTTCATGGCAGACGGCTCGCGGGTCTTATCGGCCAGTGAATCGTAATAGCGGCCGATGACCTTGAGCAAGCCGATCACCAGCGGAATGACGAGAATGGTGATCCAAGCGCCTTCAGAAAATTTTGCCACTATGATCACCGCCAACGCCGATCCGGTCGCAAGTGCTCCGACAAGGTTGATCCAGAAATGAAGATGGTGCCACCCTCTGCCGTCCTCGCGCGTGGCGCGCGCGCTGCGGCGCCAATGGACCACCATGCCGGCCTGCGAAAGCGTGAAGCTGAAGAAAGCCCCTATCGCGAAAAGCGGGATCAGGCGATCGGTGATGCCTCCGAACACGACCAGCAGAAATCCGGCCGCTATCGCGAGATACAGAATGCCTGCGGAAAAGACCAGCCGCCGGCCGGCGATTGCGAGCGGCTTCGGCAGAAAGCCGTCTTCGGCCACCATGCGGCACATGCGTGGAAAATCGACGAAGCTGGTATTGGCCGACAAAGCCAGGACGGCGAGCACCGAAGCCATGGCGACATAGTAGAAGATGCCGTCGCCGATAATGGCAGAAGCCAGTTGCGACAGCACGCTGCGATAGCCGTCCTTGGTCTGGTCCATCGCGCCGATGGCAAACAGGCTGGAGAGATACGCAATACCGGCGAGCAGGATGCCCAGGATGATGACAATCGCCGCAAGCGTTCGGCGTCCATGGCGCACGCTCGGCTCACGAAAGGCGCTCATCCCGTTGCTGACGGCTTCGACACCTGTCATCGCGGTGCATCCGCTCGCGAAGGCACGCAGCAACAGCCACAGCGTCACCGGTTCCGAACCGTGCGGCAAGGCTGGCGGCGGAATGATCGGCTGAGGATGCCCCGCCGATGCAAACGCCTTTGCGACGCCGATAGCCAGAATCGTTCCCGTGCTCGCGACGAAGAGATAGGTTGGCAACGCGAACAGTCGCCCGGCGTCGATCGTTCCTCGCAAATTGACCAGCGTGATGGTGATCAGAATGACCAGGCAGATAAGCAGGGTATAGGGACGCAGAAGTGGAATGGCTGAAACCATCGCGCCCACGCCTGCGGAGATGCCGACCGCAACGTTCAAAACGTAATCGACCATCAGCGCCGCCGCGGCAGATAAGCCTGCTCCTGTGCCGAGGTTCTGCTTGGCGACAATGTAGGCGCCGCCGTTGTTGGGATAGGCGCTGATGGTTTGCCGATAGGACGCGAACAGGATCATCAGCAGCACGATGATCGGAGCCATCACCCAGCCGATGTAAGCGGGGCTGGCGCTGCCCAGCGGGATCATGACGGTCAGAGCCGCTTCCGGTCCGTAGGAGGACGAGCCAAGGCCGTCGAGCCCCATGGCAGCGACCCCTTCGAAAGCTCCGATCCTGCGTCGGTCATATTCTCGATTGGCGAGACGTCGACCGAAAAGAACCGTGAAGAAAGTCACTGGAACGCCCTTTCAACTTTCATTCTTCAAAGCCGCTGCGGCTTCTCCTGTTCCTTCTTTCCGTCAGATCGCGTGGCTTTATCTGTCCCCGCAAGTGAGAGGCTGTCCGTAAACGAGGAGATTCCTGCCCGAAATAGAAACGGACGGCGCTGAGCGCGTGTTGGCTCGCACACTGAAATCCTTGGAGAGTGAGATGAAGAAAACATCTGTAGTAACGGCTGCGCTCGGCATCCAGCTTGCCGGACACCGGCACTCCGTTTTTTGCGCGATCGAGGTGAGTTTGTCGTCGGCTTTACCGTGATCGTCGATCATGCATTCGTCGAATTGTTTGACGTCGGCGTTGGCGGTCTTGCTTTCGGCGCGCTTTCCAAGGTCCACTTCGGCAAGGCCGCCGGCTGCAGCCAATTGCGCGAAACCCGGCGGGATTACCGATCTGGGCACGGGCTTGCCAGGCACGCGTAACGAGAGCGGTCGCGAGCACTGCTCGTGTCGTGCTGACGCGATCGCCGTTGAACCAACCCGACTTGCGATGCGGGACTTGGTTGCGTCGCGCCCATCCTGCAAGCCGCTCGAAGAAGCGATTCATTCACCTAGTTAAGGGCGTTAAATCCGGTTCTCTCAAACTCCAGCGGGTTCGGCGTTTTACAATGGCTGGCACCGCGGTGTTTAATTACCCAGGATCGCACAAATAACTTTTGAGATGCGCAACTGCCTGACCGCAGTCGTCTGGCTTCTTGAATACAGGCAAACCACGGAACCGGTGAGGCAAATACGATGGGTCATAACCCGTATAGATGACGATCGGCATACCGCTATGCAGCAACTCGTCCAACAGCGGGTAGATTGCTTCACCCATCACATTCACGTCGACCAGAGCGGCATCCACTTTTATTCCGTTTCTGATTTGCGTCTTGGCATCATCCAATGTGGCGAAAGGACCCGCGACCTCCAGCCCCGCACGTTTTGCTTCCTTCGCGCAGTCGTCAGCCAGGAAGAATTCGTCTTCTATAATGAGGATCTTGGACAAGACATTCCTCCATTCAAAGCCTTTCGTGTCTGATGGACTCAGAAGGTGAGTCCCACGATTGATTTTGACGCGAGCCGGCATTGGCCTCTCGATAACGACCTGGGGAAACGATCGTTTGCCCAAACGGTTTCCTTCCGGCTGGTCGAATCATCCATGCAAGGGAATGAGTTGATGACGCAACGGTCTGGTGCCGGCGGCACCTCCCCGTTCCGCCCTGGACAACTTTCTCGCTCCTGCGAATACACCTCACATACGTTAAACCCACGTCCAAAGTATCGCCCCCAGGCAAAAAAATCAGCAACCATGGCCGACCTCGTCTGTTGGAAAAGACAGGCGGGCGGTAGTCCGCCTGGCTCAGTGATCGAAGAATGCCGGTCGTGCGTCATGATGAAGATGAAAGAGAATCTCGGCGACCGTGGGTATTTCGTCGCGCCATTCGATGACCTCGTTACCTGGGCACGGTCCGGCTCACTGATGTGGATGACGTTCGGGTTGGCATGTTGCGCCATCGAGCAGATGCAGGTTTCCATGCCTCGCTACGACGTGGAACGCTTCGGATGCGCGCCCCGCGCATCTCCTCGCCAGTCGGATTGCATGATCGTCTCGGGAACGCTGTGCAACAAAATGGCACCCGCGCTTCGCAAAGTCTATGACCAGATGCCGGAGCCCCGTTATGTCATTTCGATGGGATCATGCGCAAACGGAGGCGGCTACTATCACTATTCCTACTCTGTTGTTCGGGGATGTGATCGCATCGTTCCCGTCGACGTGTATGTACCCGGCTGCCCGCCCACAGCCGAAGCTCTGCTCTACGGAATCCTGCTGCTGCAAAAGAAGATTCGGCGAACCGGGTCGATCGAAAGATAACCGCGCCCCTCTCCGCCCACCATGGAGTATCAAGATGTTGGAGTATCAAGATGTTGGTCCGTGACGTAATGACCTCCGATGCGAGGATCGTGAATCCCCGCGATACCGTGCAATCCGCCGCGGAGTTGATGTCGGCACATGATGTCGGATTTCTGCCGGTCGGCGCCGACGACCGGCTCGTCGGGATGATTACCGATCGGGATATTGCAATCCGCGCGATCGGACAGGGACGCGGGCCCGATACGCTCATCGCCGAGGCGATGACCTCGGACGTGAAATATTGCTTCGAGGACGAGGACGTCGAGGACGCCTGTAAATACATGGGAGATCTTCAAGTCCGCCGCCTGCCTGTCTTGAATCGCCACAAGCGTCTCGTTGGGGTGGTCGCGCTGGGAGACATTGCGCGCAGGGCCAATGGAAGCGCTGGAGCGACGCTCTCTCAGATATCCGAGCCTAGCGGCAAGCATCTCAGCCTTTAGCTGCTATCTCTTGTGTATAGGTCCGGAGTACGGACGCCAGGGCACGCGTTCTCCTGTTCAACAAGGAAAGCAATCATGCGCAAAGTCGTTGGTCTGCTGGATGAGGGGCAATGCCGGGCGATGCTCTGGTTGGCGGATCTGGGAACAGCCGTGTTCTCTTCCGCGCTCATCGTCGCGCTACTGAAAATGTTGATTGAACTTGGCTGATGATGTGCAATCACATCATCGCGATAGCCATCTTCGCGCATAGAAGCGAAGATGAAGCAGAAATCCAGATCCGCCAAACCGGGCAAAGCGCCGGCTGGAAGAATGCCAGACGCTTCGACAATGCGCTGCGGAAGAGCTAGAAGGGCTCTCCCCGACAACCCGCGTGGCCGAAGATCTCGCCAAGAGCCGGTCCGTTGGGAGTGTCTGTCATAGCGGGAGGTCTGTCATAGCGTTTTCGAGCGAAATGAATACCGGTTCGCGCGAAGAAACCGCGTCAAAACAAAACCATAGAGCCTCGCTTCTGATTTGATCAGAAGCGATCATGCTCTAGTCCGCGACACCGACCCGATGACGGAAAACCATTTCGCCGCCCTTCCACCCCGTGAACACCAGGATCAGAACGACAACGCCCGAAAGAATCACACCGGTCGGCACCACCGCGGAGCTGCCGTGCTCGTAACGGGAGTACCAGTTATAAAGCGCGATCAGCACTGCAATGACATTGCCGATTGCGTGAACCCGCGTATCCGACAGATTGCTAACACGCCCATCGCCGAAGAGGTCGACAAGGCCCGTCAGCCCAGCAATCGCCGCCGTAATGAGACCGACGCCGAGGAGCCACAACGAGGCCGTTGCCCAGAACTGGTTTGACGTGGCGTAAAAGGCGAGGTCGGACACGAAGGTCAGAACAAAACAGACGATGGGAAACCCTATCACCATCGGATGGATGGGGTGGCCAGCAACTTGCGCCGTGGAACGGGGATTTGTTGTCATAGCGAAACTCCTTTGCTGGCTGAACCAACAACGCCGTGGAGTTGGAGTTCCTCCGCAATTCGGTCTGGCGGCAGCACGCGGTCCCGCTATGGCGGATAGCAAAAATGAACCCACGCGAAGCCAACGACGCTGTGATAGCTGGCGCAACAGAACCTACGCTCTGTGCACTATGACTCCCGGATTCATGAAGTTCCGGGCACCGCGCGCGGCTAAGGCCGCGTCCATTTCGGCTGGAAAACGGCCGCCTCTTGACGCTGAGAGCAGGAGATACAGCAGTGTTGCCTTCTGGGAGGGACACCAACGTCTCTCCGCTTCGGCGAACTTTTCCTGGTCGTCGGAGCATATCTGTCGATGGAAACCTACAACGTCTGAACACCAGCGCCGAAGACGGCACCCGCGCTCCCAATGCCATTCCAGCATGCCGCCGCGAAAGGATCTGGTCTATGGAACCGGAGGACGCTTTCGACGCTCAGGAAGGCGCCAAAATGACCCAATTTTTGCCCGCTTGGCGCCGGTAGCGCCGTCGGCCGCACAGGCATGGTCTCGCTATACGGCCAATATTCCGCTTCCAATAGCTAGGTCTCACGTTGGCGAAGAAGATCGTCGAGATCGAGCCGGCGCGTGAACATCGCAAGACCGCCGCCTGCGTCCCGCGGCCATTGTGCTTGCGGCCGGTCCCAATAAAGCTCGACGCCGTTCTGGTCGGGATCGCGCAGGTACAGCGCCTCGCTGACGCCATGATCGCTGGCGCCATCGAGCGGAATGCCGGCGCTGCGAACCCGGTGCAACGCATCGGCCAGCGCGGCGCGCGTCGGATACAGGATCGCCGTGTGAAACAGCCCGGTCGTGCCGGG
>JBIQHO010000375.1:0-3336 GCA_044508545.1 Bradyrhizobiaceae bacterium
CGTGCAGCGCGAAGCCCTCAACGCGATGGAAGAGGCGAAGGGCTATCACGCGCTTGCCGACGAATTCAAACGCACCCAGGAGGAGATTGCAAAGATCGTCGGCAAGAGCCGCAGCCACGTCGCCAACATGATGCGGCTGACCAAACTGCCCGAGGACGTGCAGGTGATGATCGCTTCCGGCGAGCTGTCGGCGGGCCACGCGCGCGCGCTGATCGGCGTGCCCGATCCGTCCACCGCGGCGAAGCGCATCGTCGCGGAAGGTCTCAACGTGCGGCAGGCCGAGGCGCTGGCGCATGAGGCAGGCGTGCCGGAACGCAAGCCGCCAAAGGCGCGCGCGGACAAGGCGCAGAAGGACGCCGATACGCTGGCGCTGGAAAAGCGCGTCAGCGACGCGCTCGGCCTTACGGTGACGGTGGATCACAAGAACCCCGGCGGGGTCGTGCAGATCCGTTACCGCGATCTCGACCAGCTCGACGAGATTTTGAAGCGGCTGGACACCAAAAACTAGAGCGTTTTCAAGCGAAGTGGCTACCGGTTCGCGCAAAGAAAGCGCGTCAAATCAAAAACATAGGGCTCCGCTTCTGATTCCATCAGAAGCGGAAAGGCTCTAGCCGATTTTCCGTGCCTCTTCCGGCAGCATGATCGGAATGCCGTCGCGGATCGGGTAGGCGAGTTTGGCCGAACGCGAAATCAGCTCCTGCCGCGCGCCGTCGAACTCCAGCGGTCCCTTGGTCACCGGACAGACCAGAACCTCCAGCAGCTTGGGATCGACGGTGTCTTCGGAACGGTCGGAGGAGGTGGTCATGCATCTCTCTTTGAAAAACAGATCCGGCGGATCGGCTTACATTAGGTGGCGGCTCGCGATCCGGTTCTAGAGCATTTTTGCTTCTGATTGAATCAGAAGCGAATTCCGGAGCCTGGTTCATTTACGATGAATCAGGCTCGTCGCTTATCTTTTTGTTTGAGCGGGATCTTTTTTCCGAAAACCGGTTCCCACTTTTCGGGATCATGCTTGAGATTTATTGTTTTTGACGCATTGTCTCCACGCAAACCGGTTTCCATCCCCGGTCGAGCCCGCAAACACGCTTCGCTCAAAAACGCCGTTGCATTCGCGCCCCCACCCAGCAGCTTTCCGGCTACTGCAATCCGGGGTCGCCGCTGGTGCGTTTTTTCGCGAGGTCCATTTCGGTGACGGCGATCAGAATTTCCGCGCGTGTTTTCAGATCCGCTGCCTCCAGCATCGCCTGCTTCTCGGGCGGTCCATAGGGCGACATCATCGCCAGCGCGTTGACCAGAGCCTCGTTCGGGGCGTTCTCGATGCCGCCCCAGTCCACCTTCAGGTCGTTGACCTTGAGGAAGTCGGTCAGCACTTCCAGAAGCCGCTTGCGGTCAACGGCGTCTTCGCCCTTGCGCGCGGTCAGATCATCGGCATAGGCGAAGAAATCCACCTTGCACTGGCGATAGGGCGTCAGCACCGTCAGTTCTTCCACGATCTTGAAACGCGAGACGCCGGTGAGTTCGAGGAGGTAGCGTCCGTCGCCGGATTCGGCGAACTGGGTGATGCGTCCGGCGCAGCCGACCTGGAACAGCTTCGGCTTGTCCTCGCTTGCGGAATGGGCGATGTCGGGCTGGATCATGCCGATCAGGCGATGGCCGTCGCGGAAGGCGTCGTCCACCATTGCAAGATAACGCATCTCGAAAATGTTGAGCGGCATCTGCCCGCGCGGCAGCAGCAGCGCGCCGGGCAGCGGAAACACCGGTATCACTTCGGGAAGGTCACCGGGACCGCGATAGTCGGCATTGATGGGCATGGGTGGGTCCGGTGCTATCGAAAAGTGCCCGCGGGGTCGAATTGATGCGAACCCCTGCCGCAGGCGGAAAGGCTCCTAGAGTCCGTTTCAACTGCGTGGAACCAGACTCGTCGCTTATCTTTTGTTTGAGCATGATCTTTTCCGAAAACCGGTTTCCACTTTTCGGGATCATGCTCTAGGAAAACAGGATCGTCGACAGACGCTTGCGTCCCTCGACGGTGGCTTGGTCGGCGCTGCCCCACGCATCAAAAAACTGTACAAGCTGCTTGCGCGCGGCATCGTCGTTCCATTTGCGGTCGCGTTTGACGATTTCGAGCAGGTGATCGGTGGCCTCGCTCCGCTTGCCGGCGGCGTTCAGCGCGGTGGCGAGATCGAACCGCGCCTGATGATCGAGTGGATCGGCCGCAACCTTTCCTTCCAGCTCGGCGACAGGGCCTAGCGAATTCGCCTGCTCGGCGAGATCGATCATGGCCTGCACGGCTTTTACGGCGGCGTCGCCGCGCTTGGATTCGGGCACCAGTTCGAGCGTCTGTTTGGCTTTGTCGAGTGCGCCGGTCACTGTGTAGCAGCGCGCCAGCCCCGCGATCGCCGGAAGATTGGCGGCGTCGAAACCGAGAACCTCGGCATAGATCGAAGCGGCCGTGGTCGGATCGTCGGCGGCGAGCGCGGCCTCCGCCTCTTGCAGGATGTCCTCGATATTCGGCGCGCCCGGCGCCGCCACGCCCTGCGTCAGCTTGTCGATGAAAGCGCTGATCTGGCTCTCTGGCGCAGCGCCCATGAAGAAGTCGACCGGCCGTCCGCCGGAAAAGGCAAAAACCGCCGGTATCGACTGGTTGCCGGTCTGTGCCGCAAGCTGCTGAAAAATGGCGGGGTGCTGGTCGATGTTCATCTTCACCAGCCTGATCCTGCCGCCGGCGGCGAGCACGGCTTTTTCCAGGACCGGAGCAAGCTGGCGGCAAGGGCCGCACCACGGCGCCCAGAAATCGACCAGCACCGGCTGGCGCATCGATTCCTCGATGACGTCCCTCATGAAGGTCTGGGTCGTCGTTTCCCTGATCAGATCCGACGCCTGCGGTGGGGGGCCGCTGCCCTGCTCGACTATGGTCACGTGATTCCTCGCCTGATCTTCCCGGAACGGGCCGATTCGACAACCGCCCGAACCCTTAATTGGTCCCTGTGCGGAAATTTTGCAATCGGCGGAACCGGCCGCCGGGCCCACCGGCGCCGGCTCCCGGAGAATATAGCAGGATTTCCGCGCCGTTTTTGGCGTTCGTCGCGGGTAACGGCCGCAAGGTCCGGGATCGCTGGTCCGATTCCGATGTTCGCAGCCGGTATTTTTGCGAGAACCGGCTCGACGCAACCGTCGGCAATATCTTGCTGTTGCATTCGCAGGTCGCATTTGGCATAGGTCTGCGCTCCGGCGGCTGGAAAGCCGGATGCGTGTCGGATGCGGGTGTAGCTCAGGGGTAGAGCACGACCTTGCCAAGGTCGGGGTCGAGGGTTCGAATCCCTTCGCCCGCTCCAG
>JBIQHO010000376.1:0-3308 GCA_044508545.1 Bradyrhizobiaceae bacterium
GGCGCGAAGCGTTTCGCGCAAAACCTGTGATCGGCGCGGCCGCCGATCCATGACCGGCTCCGCAGTTGGAGCACGTGGCGGAACCGGCGCGACGGAATCCGCTATCCTTGCCGCATGATCGCCCCTGCGCCCGCCACGGCCTATGACCTTTACTATCTCCTGGACGGCAAGCGCTTCTTCTGGCGCAACCCGAACCACGGCGTGACACTGCTGGACGCCGGGCGCGACTCCGCGATTCTCTGGCGCACCGACAGCGGCGAAGCCGGCCGGCAACTCTGGACCGACATCGTCTCGGTGAACATGACGTCCGGCACCACCGGCAAGGATGTCGTCAACAATTGCCGGATCAATTTTCGTGACGGTCGCTTTCTCGTCATCACCGACGGCGGTCCCTCCGGCGAGGTCGATCACGACCGCACGCCGCCCTACCGCGATTTCGTCCGCGCGCTGCATCGCAGGCTCGCCGCCGCGCCGCAAGGCACCATCCGCTTTACCGCCGGCGTGTCCGAAGGCCGCCACACCGGCATGATGGTGATCGGCGTCATTGCCGCGCTGTTCTTCGTGGGTACGCCACTGGTGCTACTATTCTTGGTGCGCGACTGGCGCGTGCTCGGCGTGCTCGCCGCCGGCGCGGCGTTCATCTGGCCGTTCTGGAAGGTGATCGAGGCCAACCATCCGCGCGACTACGACCCGCACCATCCGCCGGGCGAATTGATGGAGTGAGACTTTCCGCGCTATCGCGGTCCGTTCCGATGCCCATCGCGCGGACGCCCCCCGCCGCGAGCGTAACGCCTAGCGCGCTGCCGTCAGATCGTGCGGGCAATGACGAGTTTCATGATTTCGTTGGTCCCGGCGTAGATTTTCTGCACGCGGGCGTCGGCATACATCCGCGCGATCGGATATTCGGCCATGTATCCATAGCCGCCGAAAAGTTGCAGGCAGTCGTCGATCACCCGACACTGCATATCGGTGGTCCACCACTTGGCCATGGCCGCGGTGGCCGGATCGAGTTCGCCCGCAAGCTCCTTCATCATCAACTGATCGACGAAGGTCCGGCCGATCACCGCCTGGGTCTTGGCCTCGGCCAGCTTGAACTGGGTGTTCTGGAACGCCAGCAGGGGTTGATTGAACGCCTTGCGCTCCTTGACATAGGCCGAGGTCAGAGCAACGGCGCGCTCCATGGCGCACACCGCACCGAACGCGCAAAGCAGACGTTCCCAGGCCAGTTGCACCATCAACTGGGTGAAGCCCTGCCCCTCGGTGCCGCCGAGCAGGTTGTCCACGGGCACCCTGACCTCGTCGAAAAACAGTTCGGACGTGTCCTGGGCGTGCATCCCCAGCTTCTCAAGGTTGCGGCCCCGGCGAAAGCCGGGCGCATCGGCCGTCTCGACGACGATCAGCGAAATGTTTTTTGCACCGGCTTCGGCGCCGGTGCGGGCGACCACGATGATGATATCGGCGTTCTGCCCGTTGGTGATAAAGGTCTTCTGACCGGAAATGACGTAGTGGTCCCCATCACGGCGCGCCACGGTACGCACCGCTTGCAGATCCGAACCCGTGCCGGGTTCGGTCATGGCGACCGCGCCGATCAGTTCGCCGGTCGCCATTTTCGGAAGCCAGCGCCTTTTCTGCGCCTCGGTGCCATAGGCCAGGATGTAATGCGCGACGATGAGCGAGTGAACGCCATTGCCGGCGCCAAAGCCGCCCGCGAGATCGGCCTTGGATATTTCCTCCGCGATAACCACCTCGTGGGCCTTGGTGGCCCCGCCCCCTCCATATTCGGACGGAATGCTGACGCAGAGCAGACCAGCCGCGCCGGCCGCCAGCCAGGCATTTCTGTCAACGATCCCCTCGCGCTCCCATCGCTCGCGATGAGGGACCATTTCTCTCTCCAGGAATCGTCCCACCTGATCCCCGAGAATGCGTAGCTCCTCGGTCATCCAGGGCGAGGCAGGGCGGGGCAAGCTGATCTCCATTTATTAACTGACACGTAAGTTGATTAAGTAACCTGCCCGGCGATATGTCAAGCGGCGCGGATCGCGGCGATCAAGCGAGCGATGAGCCCGACGGTTGCTTCCTTTTGACTGCCGTTTCAGTTAAGTCTCTGGCATGAGCGAGATGACTTCGAGCCTCCCAAAGAAGCGCACATTCGCCCGCGGCAAACGCGGCAATTTCGAGAACCGGAAGGACGAGATCCTGCGCGTCGCGGCGCGGGTTTTCAGCGAGCTTGGCTTCCGTCAGGCCACGCTCGAAGACGTGGCGGACGCACTGAACGTCACACGTCCGGCGCTTTACCATTACGCGCGCAGCAAGGACGAACTCGTCGAGATGTGTCACGAGATCGCCCGGAACGAATTGAAACAGGCGGTCACCGCCGCGCTTCGTCATCAAAGCGGGCGCGAGCAACTGGTGGCGTTCTTCAGGCGGTACACCGAAATCATCTGCGATGATTTCGGCCGGTGCTTCGCCCTGGTTCGTCTCAGCGAATACAACCCCGATCAGCGGGAGCGCAGCCGCCTTTCGCAGCGCGATCTCGACAAGGTCGTGCGTGACATGGTGCGAAGGGGCGAAAGGGACGGCTCACTCAGGCCGGTCGCGCCGCTGGATGTCAGCCGGGCCCTGTTCGCCGCCTTCAATGGCATCCCGGTCTGGTACAAGCCCGGGACGGGACGATCGCCGAGCCAGATCGCCGAAGACTTTCTGCTGCTTTTCCTGTCCGGGCTGGCCCTGCCCCGGCACCGACGCTGACATCCTCCCCGGCGCGCCAGCGAAATTGACTTCGATCGCACGGCCACTTTAAATGACTTTCGAGAAAGTCATCAGTAGCAGGCGAACCAGCCAACTTTCCAAGCCGCCGACGCCAGGATGATTCAACAAACCGGGGCTCGGGAAATCGCTCTCGGAAGCCGGGCGGATCGTCCGGTCCCAAGTCATCCCCATTTCCAATAGCTAAGGATCCGATGATGGAAGCTCAGTCGTCATTCACCCAAATCCGTTTCGAACGGCCGTCCGAGCGGGTCGCGCGCATCGTCCTGGCCCGCGCCGACAAGCGCAATGCCCAGAACATGAAGATGCTCTATGAGATCAACACCGCGCTCGACATGGCGACACAGGACGATCAGGTTAGGGCCATCATTCTCGCGGCCGACGGGCCGGATTTCTCGTCGGGTCACGACCTGACGGACAATACGGCCAAAGTGGGCGACCACGGCGCACCGGTGACCGGGACCGGCGGCTTCGGCCTCGCGGGGCCGGAGGGCTATTTTGCCCAGGAGCAGGAAGTGTTTCTCGGGTTCTGCTGGCGATGG
>JBIQHO010000006.1:0-27188 GCA_044508545.1 Bradyrhizobiaceae bacterium
CGGCATCGAACGGCAGCAGCACCGGCACCGGGCTCTGGCTGATGCCGGGAAACAGCCTTGAGGTGACGGCGTTGAGTTGCTCGAACGCCGGCATCACACGGGGATCGGACGGCGACAGCCGGCGGCGGCTGGAAAAGGTGAAGCGCTCGGCAAGCTCGGGCTGCGCCGAGATTTCCGACTTCAACTGATCGAGCGCCGCGCGCCATTCGACGTGGACCGCCGAGATCGCCGGGGTCTTGAACTCGCTGGCGGCGGCGGGTGCGGCGAGACAACCGAGGGTCACGAGCGCCGCGAGCCATTGCCCGCGTGATGCAGCCGAAACGCAACGTGATATCAGGTGTCTCAATCGTTCGGCTCCCGTGGGCCGCTGATCGATCGGCTGGCGAAAGGTCAGTCCTTGGCGCGCTCCACGTAGGAGCCATCCTCGGTCATCACCACGATCCGGGTGCCGACCGAGACGTGCGGCGGCACCGCCGAGCGCACGCCGTTCGACAGGATCGCCGGCTTGTAGGACGACGATGCGGTCTGGCCCTTGGTGACAGGTTCCGTCTCCACCACCTCCAGCGTGACCCGCTGCGGCAGCGTGATGGCGACCGGGGTGGCGTCGTGCATCGACAGCTTCACCGTCATGTTTTCCTGAAGGTAGGGCGCGGAACTGCCGACCACGTCCTTGGGCACCTGCACCTGATCGTAGGTCTCGGCGTTCATGAAGTGGAAGCCGTCGCCGTCCTCGTAGAGGAAGTTGTAGTTGCGGTCCTCGATGGTGGCGCGCTCGACCTGATCGGTGGTCTTGTAGCGCTCCGATATCTTTACGCCGTCGCTGATTCGGCGCATTTCGATCTGGCTGACCGGCGTTCCCTTGCCGGGATGGATGTTTTCGGCCGACAGGACCACATAGAGCTGGCCGTTTTGCTCGATCACGTTGCCCTTGCGGATAGAACTGGCGATGACTCTCACAGAAAATTTTCCTAGCGTTCGGGGGCGGAGCCGGGCCGGACACGGCGGTTCCGGTGGCGAAGCGGTTTCGGGCTGCAACATACTGATTTGGGCCGGCGACGCCAGAGCGTTTTCAAGCGAAGTGGAATCCGGTTCGCGTGAAGAAAACGCGTCAAATCAAGAAGCCATCGCAGGAAACTCTCAGGAGATGCCCGTGAGCTATCAGAACACATCGCTGCTGATCGACGGCAAATGGCGACCCGGCGCATCCGGAAAAACCCTGGCCGTACTCAACCCCGCAACCGAGGAACAGATCGGCACGGTGGCTCACGCCGATCGCTCCGATCTCGATGAAGCTCTCGCCGCGGCCGGGAAGGGCTTCAAGGTCTGGCGCGCGGTCGCGCCTTTCGAACGCGGCAAGATCATGCGAAAGGCGGCGGCCTTGATGCGGGAGCGCGCCGACAACATCGCAACGCTGATGACCATGGAGCAGGGCAAGGTTCTCGCCGAGGCCAAAATTGAGACGCTGGTGGCGGCAGACGTCATCGAATGGTTCGCTGAAGAATCCCGTCGGGCCTATGGCCGGGTGATTCCGGCGCGCGGTCCCGGCATCTACCAGATTGCGATCAAGGAGCCGGTCGGGCCGGTTGCGGCTTTCACGCCGTGGAATTTCCCGATCAATCAGGTCTGCCGCAAGCTGTCGGCCGCGCTTGCCGCCGGCTGCTCGATCATCGTCAAGGCTCCCGAGGAGACGCCGGCGTCTCCCGCCGAACTCCTGCGGGCATTTGTCGATGCGGGCGTGCCCGACGGCGTGATCAATCTCGTGTACGGCGTGCCCGCTGAAATCTCCGAATATCTGATCCCGCATCCGGTCATCAGGAAAATATCGTTTACCGGCTCGACCGCGGTCGGCAAGCAACTCGCCGCGCTCGCCGGCCAGCACATGAAGCGCGCGACCATGGAACTTGGCGGCCACGCGCCGGCCATCGTGTTCAACGATGCCGATATCGCAGGCGCCGTGAAGATCATCGCCGGCGCCAAGTTTCGCAACGCCGGCCAGGTCTGCATCGCGCCGACGCGGCTTCTGGTGCAGGACAAGGTGTACAAGGATTTTGTCGGCAAATTCACCGAAGCCGCCGAGGCCATCAAGGTCGGCAACGGTCTCGACGCCGGTTCAAAGATGGGCTCGCTCGCGAACGCACGCCGCGTCGCCGCCGTCGAGGGATTTGTACAGGACGCGATCGGCAAGGGGGCCAACCTCGCGGCCGGCGGTCATCGCATCGGCAACAAGGGTTACTTTTTCGAGCCGACGGTCGTGACCGACGTGCCAAAGGACGCTCGCGCCATGAACGAGGAGCCGTTCGGCCCGTTGGCGCTGATCTCGCCGTTCTCCACCTTCGACGAAGCCGCGGAGGAGGCGAACCGCCTGCCGTATGGGCTCGCGTCCTACGCTTTCACCAGTTCGACCAAGACCGCGACCGCCATTGGTGCAGAGATCGAGAGCGGCATGGTGGCGATCAACAATGTCGGGCTCGCTTTGCCGGAAAACCCGTTCGGCGGCGTCAAGGATTCCGGCTACGGCTCCGAGGGCGGCATCGAGGCGATGGAGGCTTATCTCATCACCAAGTTCATCAGCCAGACCGGGGTGTAAGGGCTGCCCCCTTAACCGATACGTCCTGGAGGTTTTCCCTCTTCCCTGGTGGGAGATGGAAGAAGGCAAACGCGGCGAGCCTCAAGATGACGTGAGCGTCGGTTGAGAACGTTCTTTCTCCCGTTCTTTTGCCTCGTTCCACAGAGCATCCATCTCGGCGAGAGACGCATCCTCCAGCGAGCGGCCCTTCGCGACAAGAGTCTGTTCGATGTAGGCGAAGCGCCGCTCGAATTTCGCATTGGCTCCGCGAAGCGCCATTTCAGGATCGGCATCGACATGGCGCGCGAGATTGACCAGCGCGAACATCAGATCGCCGGTCTCGGACGCGATGTCGGCCTTGTCGCCGCGATCCAGCGCCGCTTCGATTTCGTCGGCTTCCTCGCGGATCTTGGCAAGCACGGCGCGCGGATCGTTCCAGTCGAACCCGACCGTCGATGCCTTCCACTGCAAAGCCATTGCGCGCGCCAACGCGGGCTGTCCGGCCTTGATGCCCGCGAGAAGGCTTGAGGCAGGCGCCTCCTTCAGCGGTTTGCGCGCGGCGCGTTCGGCCTTTTCTTCCGCCTTGATGCGCTCCCATGTTCCCCTGACATCCGACGGCGCGATGTATCCCGAACTATCGGGAAATACATGCGGATGCCGCCGGATCATCTTGCGCGTGATGGCTTCGACCACATCGCCGAACGAAAAGGCATTTTGCTCCTCGGCCATGCGCGCATGAAAGACCACCTGCAACAGCAGATCGCCGAGTTCGTCACAGAGATCGACCGGATCGTTGCGCGCGATCGCCTCCGCCACCTCATAGGCTTCCTCGATGGTGTAGGGCGCGATGGTCGCAAACGTCTGTTCAAGGTCCCACGGGCAGCCGGTGCCGGGCGTTCTCAGTTGCGCCATGATTTCGATCAGGCGTGAAATATCGCGGGAAGGGGTCATCAAGTCACCGACAGCGGGGAATATGCCATCCTCTATGCCGCAAGCTGCGCCGCCGTCCCAGCAAAAAGCGGGCGAACGGCGCGCAATCCCCGCTGATTGGCGCGTGAAGGCGAGGAGTGCTATTGGCTTCGCCATGACCGATCAGCCAGCCTCCCGCACCGCGCTGGTGCTGTTCTCCGGAGGGCAGGACTCCGCGACCTGTCTCGCCTGGGCGCTGCAACGCTTCGCGCGGGTCGAGACGCTGGGTTTCGATTACGGCCAGCGCCACGTCATCGAACTCCAATGCCGCGACAATCTGCTCGCGGGCATCAGGTCGTTGCGTCCGGACTGGGCTGAGAGGCTCGGCGAAAACCATACGCTTGCCATTCCGACGCTGGCGGAGATTTCCGACACCGCGCTGACCCGCAACGTCGCGATCGAAATGGGCGAGGGCGGACTGCCCAATACATTCGTGCCCGGCCGCAATCTCGTATTCCTGACGTTCGCGGCGGCGCTGGCCTACCGGCGCGGCATCTCTGATATCGTCGGCGGCATGTGCGAGACAGATTATTCCGGCTATCCGGATTGCCGCGACGATACCATCAAGGCGCTGCAAGCCGCGCTCAATCTCGGGATGGACCGGCAGTTCGAACTGCACACGCCCTTGATGTGGCTCGACAAGGCCGCGACCTGGTCGCTTGCGCATGAACTCGGCGGGGCAGGGCTGGTCGATCTGATCCGCGAGCACTCGCATACCTGTTATCTCGGCGAGCGCGGCGCACGGCATGGCTGGGGCTATGGTTGCGGCGAGTGCCCGGCGTGCCGGCTGCGCGAAAAAGGCTGGCGCGAGTATGCGGCGCGGATGGCTTGACGGAACTCTCCGGGCGGAGACAGCGGCGGCATATATGGTCGGCGCAGCGACCAGCCCGCCTCCTCGCGAACCGCCGGATGTGTTATAGTGTTGCAGTCGACTCGCCATCCGCGGGCGTGTTAGACACACATTGCTGGGCTTGGGACGAAGTAGGCCATTGACCCTCACCACCCCCCACGATCAAACCGTTCGCCTGAGCGCCTCGCGCAGCAGGATCGCGGTCGTGTTTCTGATCGTGGCCTATTTGTTGTCTGGCGCCCTGCATCATTGCTTCGACATCGATGTGACCGCTCCCGAAGGTCGGATCGTCGTGTCGATGACGCCGGACCCTATGGATACCAGTGGCCCCGGAATGGTTGCGGACCACCACTGTCATGGTTGTTTCCCGGTTTCGCTGCCGAACCCTCCGTCGCTTTCGATGACGATCGAACCTCAGACCGCCGCGATTCCGAAGGTGCTTTCTCGCGCCTCCGATCTCGTTCCGGGGATCGATACTCCGCCGCCAAAGCTCCTGACCTGAACGTGTTCGCGGGCGTGTTGACGCCCTGATTCCGCCGTTCGTCAGGATCTTCCATGCTATCGAAATCCGTCGCGCGTCTTGCGGGGACGATGGCGCTGCTGGTCAGCCCTTGGCTGATGGCGGCGTCGCATTCGCAAACGCTCACCTTGAAGACTGCGCTTCAACGCGCGCTCGCCGCCAATCCGCGCCTGACCGCCGCCGAGCGCGATGTCGGAATCGCGACCGGCCAGCGCATCCAGGCCGGTGCGCTGATCAATCCCGAACTGTCCTATGAGCAGGACAATTCGTTCGGCTCCGGGCGTTATCGCGGAACGAAATCGGCGGAAACCACGCTGCAGATCAGCCAGCTTTTCGAGCTTTTCGGCAAGCGCGACGCGCGAATTGCCGTCGGGCAGGCCGGCGTCGAGGCCGCCGCCATCCAGCGCAAGGCGGTGCGTCTCGAAGTTCTGTCGGAGACGGCGGTTGCCTTTCTGGGCGTTCTTGGCGCGCAGCGCAGGGTCCGGATACTGGACGAGCAGATCGCCGCAATCGACAAGTTGACCCCGTTGCTGCACCGGCGGGTGGAGGCCGGAGCATCATCACCTGCTGAAATCGGCCGGGCTGAAGTCGCGTCCGCATTGGTGAAGGCGGATCGCGAGCGGGTGAGTTCGATGCTCGCCAGCGCCCGGCGCGAACTGGCGGTGCTGATGGGCGACGCCTCGGCGAAGTTTTCAGTCGTTTCCGGGCGGCTCGACGATCTGGGGCGGCCACCCTCTTTTCAGGCCGTTGTCGCCGCGATCGATTCGAATCCGCAATTGATGCGCTGGACCGCGGTCTATGCGCAACGCAACGCCGAACTGCTGCTGGCCCGGTTGAAGCCCTATCCGGACGTTCGCGTCAGCGCCGGCTGGCGTCATTACAACGAGACCGGCGACGATGCCGTCAGGCTCTCGCTGTCCGTTCCCATTCCGGTCTTTGACCGCAACCAGGGCAACATCCTGTCCGCTCAGGAAAGCCTCGCGAAAACGATGGCGGAGCGTGAAGCCAATCGCAACACGCTGATCGTGCTCGCCGGCCGCGCCTACGATTCGCTGCAGGGATCGTTGCGCGAGCTGAAAGTGTTGCGCGATGTGGCGATTCCGAAATCGAGCCAGGCGGCCGACGCCATCTTCGAGGGATACGGGCAGGGGCGCTTCACGCTGCTCGAAGTGCTCGATGCGCAGGCAAGCGTCGCTCAGGCGCGCCTGCGCGAACAGGAGGCCCAGCAGAATTTCCACGTCGCCGTCGCCACGATCGAAGGTCTCGTCGGTCACCCGCTGGTGTTGACGCGGGGGACTGCGAGATGAAGACGTCCACGATCATCTTCGCGGCCGCGATCGTTGCGGGTGCGGCTCTCGCAGGCGTCGGATACCGCATGGCGGGACCTGCGAAGCCGAGCGCGCCGGCATCGCAGACGAGCCATCACGAGGAGAAGCACGCAAGCGGACACATCGAACAGGACGAGCACGGGGCGGACCGCATTCTGATCAGCGACGTCAAGCTCGCGGCCGCCGGCGCGGTGCTCGCCAAGGCCGGTGCGGCGACGCTCAGCGATACGCTGTCCTTCAACGGCGTGTTGCGTGCCAACCAGGAGGCGGTGGTTCAGGTGACGCCGCGTTTTCCGGGCATCGTTCGCTCGATCAGCAAGCGGATCGGCGACACGGTGGCCAAGAACGACCATCTCGCATCGGTCGAAAGCAACCAGAGCCTTACCGTCTACGACCTGAAGGCGCCGATCAGCGGCACCGTGATCGACCGCCAGATCTCGCTCGGCGAGTACGCCTCGGAACAGAAGCCCTCCTTCGTCGTCGCGGACCTGTCGACAATCTGGGTCGACCTGTCGATCTATCGCCAGGACCTCAATCGCGTCCGGACCGGCGACGAAGTGCTGATCGATCCGGACGACGGCGGCGCGGACATCAAGGGTCATATCTCCTACGTCGCGCCGGTCGGATCGAGCGACACGCAGACGGCGATCGCCCGGATCGTTCTCGCAAACGCGGACGGTCGTTTGCGTCCGGGACTGTTCGTCACCGCGCGGCTCGTGCTGGCAAAGCGCAACGTGCCGGTTGCCGTGCGCGCGGGAGCGATACAGACGCTGGATAACAAGACGGTCGTTTTCGTCCGCGAAGGCGATGACAAGATCGAAGCCCGCCCTGTCGCGCTCGGAGAATCCGATGCGAGGTTCGTGGAGATCCGTGCGGGTCTTTCGGCGGGAGAACCCTATGTCGCCGAGAACAGCTTCGTCGTGAAGGCGGAGATGGGCAAGGGAGAGACCGAGCATGATTGATGCGGTCCTCGCCTTTTCGATCCGCCGGCGCTGGCTGGTGATCCTGTTCGCTCTGGGGATTGGAGTTCTCGGAGGCTGGAATTTCACCAGGCTGCCGATCGATGCGGTGCCTGACATCACGAACGTCCAGGTCCAGATCAATACCCGCGCGCCGGGTTACTCTCCGCTGGAAACCGAACAGCGCATCACGTTTCCGGTCGAGACGGCGATGGCCGGTCTCCCCAGGCTCGAATACACGCGATCGAGTTCGCGCTACGGCTTGAGCCAGGTCACGGTCGTCTTTCTCGACGGCACCGACATCTACTTCGCGCGTCAGCTTGTCAACGAGCGCATCCAGCAGGTGAGGGATCAGTTACCGCCGGGCGTCGAGGTCGCGATGGGTCCGGTGTCGACCGGGCTCGGTGAAATTTTCATGTATACCGTCGAGGCCGAGCAGGGCGCCAGGACGCCTGGCGGCGACGAATTCACGGCAAGCGACCTGCGAACGATTCAGGACTGGATCATCAAGCCGCAACTGCGCACCGTCCCCGGCGTGATCGAGATCAACACCATCGGCGGATACGAACGCCAGTTTCATGTGTTGCCGGATCCGGGACGGCTGATGGCCTACAGTCTCGGATTGCGCGACGTGATGACGGCTCTCGCCGCCAACAATGCCAACGTCGGCGCGGGCTATATCGAACGCAACGGCGAGCAATATCTCGTCCGGACGCCGGGACAGGTCGCCAACATCGCGGAAATTCAGGACATCGTCATCGGATCGCGCGGCGGCATTCCCGTCCGCATCCGCGACGTGGCCGACGTGCGGGAAGGCAAGGACCTGCGGACAGGAGCCGCGACGCTGGACGGCAAGGAGACCGTGCTCGGCACCGCGATGCTGCTGATCGGCGAGAACAGCCGCGCAGTCGCGAAACAGGTGGCGACCAGGCTCGGCGAGATCGCCCGCTCGCTTCCCGACGGCGTGATCGCGCGCACGGTCTATGATCGGACCGATCTGGTCGATGCGACCATCAGAACCGTGCAGAAGAACCTGATCGAGGGCGCGCTTCTCGTCATCGCGGTGCTGTTTCTGGTTCTCGGCAACATTCGCGCGGCCATCGTGACGGCGTGCGTGATTCCTCTCGCCATGCTTTTCACGGTGACCGGCATGGTCGAGGCGAGAGTCAGTGCAAACCTGATGAGCCTCGGCGCCATCGATTTCGGCATTATCGTCGACGGCGCGGTGATCATCGTGGAGAATTGCCTGCGGCTTCTTGCCGAGGAGCAGCGCAGGCTGGGGCGGCTTCTGTCGCTCAACGAACGCTTGCGGACGATTTTCGCCGGATCCCGCGAGGTGATCAAACCCAGCCTGTTCGGCACCACGATCATCGCGGTCGTGTACCTGCCGGTACTGACGCTCACCGGCGTCGAGGGCAAGATGTTCACGCCGATGGCGCTCACCGTGCTGATGGCGTTGCTGGGCGCTGCGATCTTCTCCGTGACTTTCGTTCCCGCGGCCGTTGCGATTGCGATGACCGGCAAGGTTTCGGGGAAGGAGAGCCTCTTCATGCGCGGGGCGAAGCGAGGCTACCTGCCGCTGCTGAAAGGCGCGATCCGGTATCGGCACCTCGTGGTGTCCGCGGCTGTCGTCATCGTGCTGGCAAGCGGCGTCGCCGCGATGCGCATGGGTGGCGAATTCATTCCCTCGCTTGACGAGGGAGATGTCGCCATCGCCGCGATCCGGATACCGGGAACCAGCCTGACCCAGTCGCTCGATCTCCAGATGGCGCTGGAGAAACGGATCAAAGAAATCCCCGAAGTGAAAGACGTGTTCACGCGGACCGGCACCGCGGAGGTCGCCACCGATGCGATGCCGCCATCGATGTCCGACGGCTACGTCATGCTGAAGCCGCGCGAGGAATGGCCGGACCCCTCGAAGCCCAAATCCGAACTCGTGGAGGAAATCGAAAAGGCTGCGAACGAGATTCCGGGCAGCGCATATGAAATCTCGCAGCCGATCGAGTTGCGCGTCAACGAACTGATCTCCGGAGTTCGCAGCGACGTCGGCATCAAGATCTTCGGCGACGATCTGGACATTCTCCAGGGCGCGGCGAAACAGGTGCAGTCGGCGATCTCAACTATTCGCGGCGCGACCGACGTCAAGATCGAGCAGGTGTCCGGACTTCCGATTCTGACGGTGAAACTGGATCGACAGGCCCTGTCGCGCTACGGCCTCAGCACCGCCGAGGTCCAGAACATCGTCGAGATTGCGATCGGCGGCAAAAGAGTCGGCAAGCTGTTCGAGGGCGACCGGCGCTTCGATATCGTGGTTCGCCTCCCCGAAAATCTTCGAGGCCGCCTGGAGTCGATCCGCGCCATCTCGATTCCGCTGCCTCCGGTCGAAAACGCAACAGCCACGGAGAAGACGAACGTTGCATGGTCGGCATCGTCCGCGCTTCAGATGCGCTACGTGCCGCTGTCATCGGTGGCGACCGTCGAGGTCACGCCCGGCCCCAACCAGATCAGCCGTGAGAACGGCAAGCGTCGCATTGTCGTGACCGCCAACGTTCGCGAACGTGATCTTGGATCGTTCGTGGCCGACGCGCAGAGGGCGGTCGCGGAGAAAGTCAAGCTGCCGCCGGGCTATTGGATCGGCTGGGGAGGGCAGTTCGAGCAACTCGTTTCGGCTGCCAAACGCCTGACCATTGTTGTGCCGGTTGCGCTGGCGCTCGTGCTGTTGCTGTTGTTCATGAGTTTCGGATCGCTCGCCGACGCCCTGCTGGTATTCAGCGGCGTGCCGCTGGCCCTCACCGGCGGCGTTCTGGCGCTGCTGCTGCGCGGCATCCCACTGTCCATCAGCGCCGGCGTCGGTTTCATCGCGTTGTCGGGCGTTGCAGTCCTGAACGGCATCGTGATCATCGCCTTCATCGAACGGCTGCGGCGTGAGGGAATGCCAGTGTTCGACGCCGTGTATCAGGGTGCGTCGACCCGGTTGCGGCCGGTCCTGATGACGGCGCTGGTCGCATCCCTCGGATTCGTCCCGATGGCGATTGCGACCGGAGCCGGCGCGGAGGTGCAGCGGCCTCTGGCGACCGTCGTGATCGGCGGCATCGTCTCGTCGACCATCCTGACGCTGCTGGTGCTGCCGGCGCTCTATATCCTGTTCCGCAAGGACTCCCGACCGGCGCCGGCGCATGATCCGTTCGCTGCCACGCCGTAGTCGCGGGACTGCAGGACAGACAGTCGGGTCGGATCTGGAAGCGCGGACAAGACACGTTCGCTCGCGGAAGGTCCAACAGAGAAGTCAGGTGGGATCCGTCCGCGCCGGGTTGATCGGACCAGAGACGCCGGCTCCCATAATTCGCATAAGGTATATTATGGAATATTTATTAAACCAAAAATCGCAAAGGCTTGGCGGAGCCTTCCGTTAGCTCGGCTGAGATCGACATCTTTATTGGCTCGGGATTGTGACCTCCGAACAGCCCTGCACGGAGCCTTGCCTGGAGATCGTGACCTCCGCGGTCCCGGTGGGAATTTGTGCGAAGTGCTTGACGCGGTGATCGCGGGGTGATGACCAGACGTGGCGCTTCGTATCGTGGACTTGTGGACAACAACAGACGTCAGGGAGACGGTCAGATGGGCTTTTCGCGTCGTACAGTGCTGAAAGCGTCGGCTGCGGCGACGGTTGCCCTGGGCGGTGTCGGCGCGCCGTTCGTGGCGCGCGCACAGAAAGCCGAGTTTTCCTACAAATTCGCCAATAACCTGCCCGAGTCGCATCCGCTGAACGTTTGCGCCAAGGAAATGTCGGCCGCGATCAAAACCGAGACCGGCGGGCGCGTCGATGTGCAGATTTTTCCCGGCAGTCAGCTCGGTTCCGATACCGACTCGCTCAGCCAGATCCGTTCCGGCGGCGTGGAGTTTTTCACCTTGTCGGGCCTGATCCTGGCCGGACTGGTTCCGGCGGCGTCGATCAACGGCATCGGCTTCGCGTTTCCGGATTACGCCACGGTCTGGAAAGCCATGGATGGCGAACTCGGCGCATATATCCGCAGCGAGATCACCAGGTCCAACCTCGTGGTGATGGACAAGATCTGGGACAATGGATTCCGGCAGACCACGTCATCGACCCGGCCGATCAACGGACCGGGCGACTTCAAGGGATTCAAGATACGCGTGCCGGTGTCGCCGCTCTGGACTTCGATGTTCAAGGCGTTCGACGCCTCTCCGACCTCGATCAACTTCAACGAGGCCTACTCGGCCTTGCAGACCAAGGTCGTCGAAGGTCAGGAAAATCCGCTGGCGCTGATCGCGGCCGCCAAGCTGTATGAGGTGCAAAAATATTGCTCGCTGACCAATCATATGTGGGACGGCTTCTGGTTCCTGGCCAACCGTCGCGCCTGGGAGGCGCTTCCGGCCGATATCCGCGAGATCGTCGCGAGGAACATCAACGCGGCGGCACTCAAGGAACGTGAGGATATCGAGAAGCTGAATGCGACGGTGCAAGCTGACCTTACCGCCAAGGGATTGATCTTCAATCAGCCCGAACTCGCCCCGTTCCGCGACAAGCTGCATTCCGCCGGTTTCTATTCCGAATGGAAGGGCAAATACAGCGATCAGGCGTGGTCGTTGCTGGAGAAGTCGGTCGGCAGGCTCGCATAACAACGGCCCTCGGACGCCTGGGGATCAACAAGATGGCTCGCGCCGAAGGTACGGGAGCGACGGCTGACGTGGAAACGCCGGATGCCCCGCATCGGCGTCCGTTCGGGACATCGCTCGACGCCTGTCTCGGCTATCTCGTCGAAGTGCCGGCAGCCGCGCTCGTTGCCGCGGAAATCGTGGTGCTGTTCGCGGGCGTGGTCTCTCGCTACCTGCTGCACCGGCCGCTGATCTGGTCCGATGAACTGGCATCCATCTTGTTCCTTTGGCTGGCGATGCTGGGTGCGGTCGCGGCGTTCCGCCGCGGCGAGCACATGCGCATGACCGCGCTGGTCGCGCAGTCTCGTCCGGGGCAACGCGCCTTTCTCGACGCAGTCGCGGTTTGCGCAGCCCTCGCCTTCCTGATCCTGATAGTTGGACCGTCGTGGGACTATGCCTATGAAGAAAGCTTCATCACCACGCCGGCGTTGCAGATTTCCAACGCGTGGCGCACCGCGGCGCTGCCGGTGGGCGTCGGCCTGATGGCCGTCTTCGCGCTGCTGCGGCTGGTGCGCACCGGCAACATGCGGACCCTGCTCGGCGCAGCCGCGACCGTCGTCCTCGTGATTTCCGCATTCCGGCTGATGCAGCCGTGGCTGCTGCCGCTGGGCAACTTGAACCTCCTGATCTTTTTCGTCGGCGTGGCCGGAGCCTGCGTGTTCGCAGGCGTGCCGATCGCCTTCGGATTTGGCCTTGCGACCTATGGGTACCTGGCGCTGACGACGCGAACGCCTTTAACGGTGCTGGTTGGACGGATGGACGAGGGCATGAGCCATCTCATTCTGCTCGCCGTTCCGCTGTTCGTCTTCCTCGGCCTGCTGATCGAAATGACCGGGATGGCGCGCGCCATGGTGGCGTTCCTTGCCAGCCTGCTCGGCCATGTTCGCGGCGGCCTGCATTATGTGCTGGTCGGCGCGATGTATCTGGTGTCAGGCATTTCCGGGGCCAAGGCGGCGGACATGGCGGCCGTGGCTCCCGTGCTGTTTCCGGAGATGAAGACGCGCGGAGCCGAACCGGGTGACCTCGTCGCCCTGCTCGCTGCCACCGGCGCCCAGACCGAAACCATTCCGCCGAGTCTGGTGTTGATCACGATCGGCTCGGTGACCGGCGTATCGATCGCTGCGCTGTTCACCGGCGGACTGCTTCCCGGCGCCGTGCTGGCGATCGCGTTGTCGGCGCTGGTGTGGTGGCGGCACCGTGGCGACGACCTGAGCCACATCAAAAAGGCCGGGGCCGGCGAGATCGCCCGGACGTTCGTCGTTGCCCTGCCCGCGCTGGCGCTGCCATTCGTGATCCGCGCTGCCGTTGTCGAAGGAATCGCGACCGCGACGGAGGTGTCGACCATCGGTATCGTCTATGCCGTTCTCGCAGGCCTGTTGCTCTACCGTCGGTTCGACTGGCGCAGGTTGCTGCCGATGCTGATTGAAACCGCCGCTTTATCGGGGGCGATCCTGCTTATCATCGGAGCGGCAACCGCGATGGCCTGGGGGCTGACACAGTCGGGCTTTTCCCGGTCTCTGGCGGCCACGATGACCGGACTGCCCGGTGGCGGCGGTGCCTTCCTCGCCGTCTCGATCGCGGCCTTCGCCGTTCTCGGCAGCGTGCTCGAAGGTATTCCGGCCGTCGTGCTGTTCGGTCCGCTGCTGTTCCCCATCGCCAGAGCCGTCGGGATTCACGAGGTCCACTACGCGATGGTCGTCATTCTGGCCATGGGCATGGGCCTGTTCGCTCCGCCCTTCGGCGTGGGCTATTATGCCGCCTGCGCCATCGGCCGCGTCGATCCTGCCGACGGGATCAGGCCGATCTGGGGGTACATGCTGGCACTGTTGATCGGCTTGATCGCCGTGGCCGCGTTTCCATGGATTTCGATTGGGTTTCTGGAATAAATACCAGAGAGTTGGTCAGCCTTCTGTCTCTATTCTCTGATATAGATAGAGCGGAAAATAAAAAATCCTTCGCAAAATATTGAAGGGTAAAAGATATGATCGAAAATCAATACAATGTTGGTCTGGACAAGAACGCCGCCAACTTCGTGCCGCTGACGCCGCTGAGCTTCCTTGAGCGGAGCGCGGCGGTGTATCCTGGCCTGCCGAGCACGGTCTACGAGGGTCGCACCTTCACCTGGGCCGAGACCTATACCCGCTGCCGGCGCTTTGCATCATATCTCGCGGGGCGCGGAATCGGGCGCGGCGATACCGTGGCGGTGATGCTGCCGAACGTCCCGGCGATGAACGAGGTCCATTTCGCCGTGCCGATGACCGGCGCCATACTCAACCCGCTCAACATCCGCCTTGAGGCGGCCTCCCTCGCCTTCATGCTTGACCATGGCGGCGCAAAGGTCGTCCTGGTGGATCCGGAGTTCTCCGCCGTGATCGCCGCGGCGCTGGCGCTGATGACCGGCCCCAAGCCCTTCGTCATCGACGTCGATGACCCCGCCTTTACCGGCGGCGAACGCATCGGCGAAATCGAATATGAGGCGGCCGTCGCCGCCGGGAATCCGGATTTCGTCGCCCTGCCGCCGCTGGACGAATGGGACGCAATCGCGCTGAGCTACACCTCCGGCACCACGGGCAATCCGAAGGGCGTGGTCACGCACCATCGCGGCGCATACATCAATGCTGTCAGCAATATTCTAGCCGGCGGGCTGGGGCAGCATCCGTCCTATCTCTGGACCCTGCCCATGTTCCACTGCAACGGCTGGTGCTTCACCTGGAGCGTTGCCGCGGCGGCGGGCGTAAACGTCTGCCTGCGCAAGGTCGATCCCGCCAGGATTTTCGAGCTTATCCCGAAGCACGGCGTCACCCACATGTGCGGAGCGCCGATCGTCTACAACACCCTGATCAACGCGCCCGGCGCGCCCAGGGGCAAAGCCGCCCGGCCGATCATCGGGCTGATCGCCGGCGCTGCGCCCCCGGTCGCCGTGCTGGAGGGCGCGGAAAGCATCGGCATCAAGCTCACTCATGTCTATGGACTAACGGAGACCTACGGTCCCGCCGCGGTCTGCGCCGAACAGCCGGGTTGGGACGACCTCCCCGCCGACCAGCGCGCCCAACTCAAGCGGCGGCAGGGCGTGTCTTATCCGCTCGAGGAAGCCATCACCGTCATTGATCCGGAGACGATGCGCGAGGTGCCGCGCGACGGCGAGACCGTCGGCGAGGTCATGTTCCGCGGCAACATCGTGATGAAGGGGTACCTCAAGAACGAGAAGGCGACGAAAGAAGCCTTCGCCGGCGGATGGTTTCATACCGGCGATCTCGGAGTGCTCGATGAGGACGGCTATGTCATCATCAAGGATCGCTCAAAGGACATCATCATTTCCGGCGGCGAGAACGTCTCCTCGCTTGAGGTCGAGGACGTCCTGTACAAGCACCCTGCCGTGCTGTTCGCCGCCGTGGTCGCCAAACCGGACGCCAAGTGGGGCGAGGTGCCTTGCGCCTTCATCGAACTGAAAGACGGCGCACACGCGACCGAGGCAGACATCATCGGCTTTTGCCGCGAGCACATACCGGGATTCAAGACGCCGAAGGCCGTAGTGTTCGGGACGATTCCGAAGACGTCGACCGGAAAGATCCAGAAGTTCCTGCTGAGGAGTCAGGTCAGTTCGGCGAAGGCGATCTCGGCTTAAGCCGTTTCCTGCCCTGCTATTCGAGCGTCGAGATAGGGCTGGGGTCGCCGATCTGAAGCCGCATCCCGTCATAGGCTGGCACGACGTTTTCCGGCAACTCGTGGCGCAGCACCTCGTAATCCAGATCGGCGTGCATGTTGGTGATGACGGCGCGCTTGGGCTTGAATCGGTCGATCCACGATAGCGCGTCCGCGACGCTGAAATGGCTGGGGTGCTGTGCGTATCGCAGTCCGTCGATGATCCACAGATCGAGGCCTTGCAGCGCCTGCCAGCTTTCATGCGGAATGTCGTGCGCGTCGGGCGTATAGGCAGCGTTGCCGATCCGGTAACCGAGCGCCGGAATGTTGCCGTGCTGGACATGAAAGGCCAACAGCGTGAGGGGGCCGCCCTTGCCATCGATCGCCTGGCTTTCGCCCGCCTCGATGGAGAGACTGTCCAGGATCGGCGGATAGCCGCTGCCCTCGGGCGACACGAAACAGTAAGAGAAGCGCGCCAGGATTTCCTTGGATGTAGATTGATTGAGATAGACCGGAATCCGCTGGCCCTGATGCAGCACGATAGAGCGCAGGTCGTCGATGCCATGCGTCTGGTCGGCGTGTTCGTGCGTGAGAAACACCGCATCGATATGATCGACGTTGACGTCGATCAACTGCTCCCGCAGGTCCGGCGACGTATCGATCAGGACACGCGTTGTCCCCTGCTCCGATGCGCGCTCCACCAGCAGCGAGCAGCGGCGGCGGCGGTTTCTTGGATTGGTGGGATCGCAGGCGCCCCAGCCCAGCGCTGGACGCGGTACGCCGGCCGACGATCCGCAGCCGAGAATGGTCAGCGTCACCGTCATGCGATTACCTCCCCGCGCGGCACTTTGGAAAACAGCCGAAAGAAATTCTCTGTGGTCTGCCGCGACATTTCCTCAAGCGAAATGCCGCGCACATCGGCCAGCACCTTGGCGGTCTCCACGACATAAGACGGTTCGTTGCGCTTGCCGCGAAACTTGCCGGGCGCAAGATATGGCGCGTCGGTCTCGACCAGAATGCGATCCTCGGGCAGTCCAGCAGCGAGCGCGCGCAACGCATCGGATTTCTTGAACGTCAGGATGCCGGTGAAGCCGATGTACAATCCAAGCGCAACGGCCTTCATCGCGAGTTCACGGCCGCCGGTATAGCAATGCAGCACGCCGCGGAACGGTCCCTTCGCCATTTCGTCATCGAGAATGCGTCCGCAATCCTCATCCGCCTCGCGGGTGTGAATCACCAGCGGCAGACCGGTGGCGCGGGCGGCGGCGATGTGGGCGCGGAATCCCCGCGCCTGCGCCTCGGGCGAGCCGTTTTCGTAGAAATAATCAAGCCCCGCCTCCCCCAGCGCCACGACTTTCGGATGCTGCGTCTGCGCGGCGAGTTCGTCCGGCGCGATGCCGTCCTCTTCATCGGCGTGATGCGGATGCGTGCCGACCGAACAGTAGACATTCGAAAATCGCTCGGCGATCGCGAGCAGCCTCGCCTGTTCCCTCACGCGAGTGGAGATCGTCACCATGCGCCCGACCCCTGCCGCTTCGGCGCGCGCGACGACAGCGTCGAGTTCATCGGCGAAATCGGGAAAATCGAGATGGCAATGGCTGTCGACAAGCATCTGGTTTGCGGTCAGGTCAAGGACGGTTCGACATAGCGCGGAAACACAGGGACCGGTGACGGCAATGTCACGCCCGGCCTGATGCGGACGTGACCGCCAAGCGTTGCAAAGTTCCGTTCGCCCGCGGGAATGCCGAGACTATCGAGCATCTTGGCGCATGCGGCAGGCATCGCGGGCTGCGCGAGGATCGCGATCTGGCGCACCACCTCGGCGGTGACATAAAGCACTGTCTTCTGTCGCGCAGGATCGGTCTTGGCCAGCACCCAGGGCGCCTCGCTCGCGAAGTAGCGGTTGGCTTCGGCGACGACGGCCCAGACTGCATTGAGCGCTTGATGAATCTGCTGCGCATTCATCGCCTCGCGCGCGAGCGCGATCATGCCGTCGGCCTGCGCAAGGATCGCCTTGTCGGCGTCGCTGAAATCGCCGGGCTCGGGCAGCACGCCCTCGTGCTGCTTGGCGATCATCGACAACGAGCGCTGCGCAAGGTTGCCGAAGTCGTTGGCGAGATCGGCGTTGATGCGCGCCACGATGGCCTCGTGATTGTAGCTGCCGTCCTGCCCGAACGGCACTTCGCGCAGGAAGAAGTAGCGCACCTGATCGACGCCGTATTGCGCGGCGAGGTTGAAGGGATCGACGACGTTGCCGACCGACTTCGACATCTTCTCTCCGCGATTGAACAGAAAGCCGTGCGCGTAAACACGCTTCTGCAACGGGATGCCCGCCGACATCAAAAAGGCCGGCCAGTACACGGCATGAAAGCGGATGATGTCCTTGCCGATGATGTGAACGTCGGCCGGCCAGTAGCGCCAGTTCCCGTCGTTCTCGTCCGGAAAACCGACGCCGGTAATGTAGTTCGTCAGCGCGTCGACCCAGACATACATGACGTGCTCGGGATCGTCCGGCACCTTGATGCCCCAATCGAAGGTCGTGCGCGAAATCGAGAGATCCTTCAGCCCGCCCTTCACGAAGCTGACGACTTCATTGCGTCGGGAATCCGGACCTATGAAATCCGGCTGGCTTTCGTACAGCGCAAGCAGCCTGTCCTGATAGGACGACAGCTTGAAGAAATAGCTCCTTTCCTCCACCCACTCGACCGGGGTGCCCTGCGGGCCGCGCCGCACGTTGTCTTCGCCGACCACGGTCTCGTCCTCGGCGTAATAGGCCTCGTCGCGCACCGAATACCAGCCGGCGTAGTTCGACAGATAGATGTCGCCGTTTGCCGCCATGCGCTTCCAGATTTCCTGCACCGAGCGATGATGCGCGGATTCCGAGGTGCGGATAAACCGATCGAACGAGATGTCCAGCGTCTCGTCGAGCTTGCGCAGCAATTCGGCGTTCCGTGTGGCGAGTTCAAGCGCCGATATATTTTCGCGCTGCGCGGTCTGCACCATCTTCTGGCCGTGCTCGTCGGTGCCGGTCAGAAAGAAGACGTCCTTGCCATCGAGTCTCTGGAAACGCGCGAGCGCGTCGGTAGCGATCGCCTCATAAGCGTGACCGATATGCGGCGCGCCGTTCGGATACACGATGGCTGTCGTGATGTAGAACGTGTTGGCGTGCGCCGACGTCGTACTCGAAGGCGCCGCAGTCACGGTCGTATCAGACCGGGCCGGCGCCGCGGGCTTTGCGGCCTTCGCCGGACGCTTCCTCACCGGCCGTTTTGCCACAGGCCGTTTTGCCGCGGACTTTTTTGTCACGGCTGGCTTTGGAGTTCTCTTTTTCGCCGCCGCTTTTTTGGGGGTCTTTGCCACCGGCTGTTTTTTGACCGTGCGCTTGGCAGGTTTCCTCACCGTCTTTTTGGCCTTCTTCGGCGCGCGTGCTTTCGTCGTTGTCTTCGCGCCCGTCTTTCCGCGTTTGCTGCTTTTCCGAGCGCCTGCTTTCTTGCCGCGCGCTTTCGCGGCCACGACGCGGCGCTGTTTGCGCGGCTTCACGCGGGATTTTTTTGCCGTTTTCTTCTTAGCGGGAGCCACCACAAAGTCCTTATGAATCAGGCTGAATCGAAAATGCTTCCCGGCGGAGCGTGATTATCGCGTTGCTTCTGCCAGAAGCCCGAACACCGAAAAAACCAGTGGTTTCCGCTCGAGATTATAGGTCTCCGTCTCGCGCGCGGCGTTGTTGATCTTTTCCCATACCTCCGCGAGCCGTGCAAGACGAGGAAGATCGGCGTTGGCATCGCCGACACGAAGGCGTTCGCCAATCCAGCGGTCAACACTGTCGACGAAGGCGCCGAGCGCGGCGCGATCGCTGCCGCCGAGCGCATCGCCCAGCGCGTGCAGTTCGCGCGGGTCGACCTGTGGAAGGCTGTCCAGCAGCACCGTCGTCCGCTGCTGGAGCTTTAGCGCGCCGCCCCCCATCAGCGCCAGCGCGCGCGCCACGCTACCCTCCGCTGCGTCCGCGGCTTCCCGTAACAATGCATCGTCAGGTGCGATCCGCCCTGCTTCGGCCGCCGCTCGAATCACATCATCCACCGCCAGCGGCCGCAGCATCAGCTTGCGGCAGCGCGACTGGATTGTCGGCAGCAGCCGGGCCGGCGCGTGGCTGATCAGAAAGAACAGCGAACGCCGCGGCGGCTCTTCGAGCACCTTGAGCAGCGCATTGGCGGCATTGGGGTTGAGTTCGTCGACGGTATCGACGATGCACACCCGCCAGCCGCCGATGGCCGCGGTCGAACCGAAAAAGGCGATCGTTTCCCGCGTCTGCTCCACGCTGATCACCGTGCGCATCACGCCCTTGTCGTTGGGCGTCCGCTCCAGCGTCAGGAGGCCGCCATGCGTGTCGGCAGCGACATGGCGGGCAACCGGATGCGTCGGGTCGAGTTCGAGCGTCTGCGCCGATTGCACGTCGGACAGTGCGGAATCGCCGTGTGCAAGCACAAACCGCGCCATCCGATAGGCCAGCGTCGCCTTGCCGATCCCCGGCGCGCCCCCGATCAGCCATGCGTGCGGAATACGACCGCCACGATAGGCGTCGAGCAACGTTCGTTCCGCCTCACGATGGCCGAAAAACGCGGTCGTTTCGCGGGGGTGCTTGACCGGCATCTCCGCGGCCGTGGAGCGGGCGATCATGTGCGTGTGACTTCTTTGGCAGGATCCGCAGTCAGCACGCGATCGCGCAGCGCCGTCCACACGGCCGCGGCGACGGTCGCGACGTCGGCATTGGCATCGATCACCACGCAGCGTTGCGGGTCGCTGGCGGCGATCTCCCGATAAGCGTCGCGAAGTTGCCGGTGAAATGCAATGTCCTCGGCCTCGAAGCGATCCGGTGCGCAACCGCCGCGGCGCGCGGTGGCGCGCTGCATCCCGATCTCCACCGGGATGTCGAGGATCACGGTCAGGTCGGGCTTGAGATCGCCGATCGTGACCCTCTCCATCGCGTTCAGCACGCCGGGCAGCACATTCCCCAGCCGTCCCTGATAGGCGCGCGTCGAATCCGCGAACCGGTCGCAAAGCACCCAGACGCCCTGCTCCAGTGCGGGCTCGATGACAGTATGAACATGATCGTCGCGCGCGGCTGCAAACAGCAAGGTTTCGGCGTCGGCGCCGAGCAGCTTTCCCATGCCCGACAGCACGAGGTGACGAATGATTTCGGCGCCCGGCGAGCCTCCGGGCTCCCGCGTGACGATGGTGCGCAGCTTCGCAGCGTTCAGGCGTTCGGCGAGGATCTTGATCTGCGTCGATTTGCCCGACCCCTCGCCGCCTTCGAAGGTGATGAAGCGCCCGCGCTCCGGGCCCGCATTGGCCGCGGCCTCGATCATCAGAGTCTCTCGACGCCCGAGCGCACCATCCCGATGACAAGCTCGATCGCGCCGTCCATCGCGCGGCGCATCGTCGAGCCGACGCCCACGGCGTTCGTGGCATGAACCGGCGTTTCGACTGCGACTTCCTTGCCGCGCCATATTTTGATCAGTCCGATGGACTGCCCCGGCGCGACCGGCGCGTGGACCGGTCCGTTATAGACGATGCGCGCGAGCAGTTTGTCGTTGCCGTTCTTCTGGACCATGACCTGGACCGGCTCTGACGCTGCGACCCCGACCGAGCCGCTGTCGCCGCCGAATACCTTGGCATAGCCGATCGGCTGTTCCGCCGCGAACAGGGTCCGGACTTCGAAATTCCGAAACCCCCATTCCAGCAATTTCTTCGCCGCGGACGCGCGGTCATCGGCGCTCTCAAGGCCGTTCACCACCACGATCAGCCGCGTGCCGTTCTGAACGGCCGAGCCGACCATGCCGTAGCCACCCTCCTTGGTATAGCCGGTCTTGAATCCGTCCGCTCCCTCCATCGCGGTCAAAAGCGGGTTGCGGTTGAACTGGCGGATCTTGTTCCAGGTGAATTCGCGTTCGCCGAACAGCTTGTAGAATTCCGGGTATGTCAGGATGATGTGGCGCGCCAGAACCGCAAGTTCGCGAACCGACATCTTGTTGCCGGGATCCGGAAGGCCGTTGGAATTAGCGAAGGTCGAGCGGGTCATGCCCAGTTCCCGCGCCCGCGCCGTCATCTTTTCCGCGAAGGTACTCTCATTATTTGCGATGCCCTCCGCCAGCGCCATGCAAGAGTCGTTGCCGCTCTGGATGATCGCGCCGTGCAGCAGATCATCGACCGAGACACGGCTGTTGATCGCCGCGAACATGGTCGATCCTCCGGAGGGCGCCCCGCCCTTGCGCCAGGTGTTCTCGCTGATGAAGAACTCGTCGGTGAGCTTGATCTGGCCTTTCTTGATGGCGTCGAACACCACCTCCACCGTCATCAGCTTCATCATGCTGGACGGCGCCCGCAACTCGTCGGCGTTCTTTTCGAACAGCACGCTGCCGCTGTTGGCTTCGATCAGAATTGCGGTCGGGGCGCCGGTCTCGAAGCCCTCTTCCTTCCTGGCGCCCTGCACGCTGTTGTTGGCAGCAAGCGCAACGTTCCCAATTCCGATCGCGAGGGTGACGAGGGCGGCCATCAGACCGCACCATATGAATCCCCGGCGTCCGTCAGGCGTGGAAAGTCTGGCTCTCATGCACGGTGTTCCGAATAGAGCGTTCTGGAGCGGTTCACGTTTCCCCTCACCCGGCACTGTGGCGCGTCGAAAACTTGCGGTGCCGACCTCTTCCAAGGGCGTATACGCCGGTCCTCGACCGGTTGGGAGAGGCAAAGAGGAGCACTCTCACCTGACAACGGCAGATTCTAACAGTCGGGGCTATCGCGAACAACACGAGGCGCCCGCGTCAGCGAATCGCCCGGAATGTCGATACGGCCGACCGGGTTGCAGAGCTGCGCTCAGTAGAGTCCGCGGCCCGAGAGCAGTTCGCTCGGTCCGCGCGGATCAACCGGCGCGTAGGCGGAGACCGGGCGGACATCTTTCGCCACATCGTCGCCGCTGGCGTCGTAGGAGACCGCCCGCGGATTATCCCGCGCCTGCGGATGTGACCGGGCGCGGCCGGATGCCGACATTTCGGAGGTCGCGTTGATCGAGGCAACGTCCATCGAGGTATGTCCGAGCGTATAGGGCCGCGCGTCCGGCGTGGGAACGTCGCCGCTGATCGCGCGTCCGGACGGCTCGAGTTCAGGCACGAACGGTCGCGCCGATGCGATCCTGACCGTGGATGGCGAGGGAGCCGGTTCGCCGGTCCGCAAGGTCGCCATCAATTGCCTGTCATCCGAACCTTCGAGCGGCGCCCGTCCGACATATTCGACCTTCACCCGCGCGACGCCGTTTCGTTTGAACTCCAGCAACTCTGCGGCTTTGTTGGAGACGTCGATCAACCGGTTGCCATGATACGGTCCGCGGTCGTTGACGCGAACGACGAGGGATTTACCGTTGCCGAGGTTGGTCACCCGCGCGTAACACGGCAAAGGCAGTGTCGGATGCGCGGCGGACAGCGAGGTCATGTCGAAAACTTCGCCGTTGGCAGTCAGGCGGCCGTGGAAATCGTCGCCGTACCAGGAAGCAAGCCCTTCGGCGCGGTAACGGGTGTTTTCCTCCGGAACGTAGACACGCCCGGCAACGGTGTAAGGCTTGCCGACCCGGTATGTGCCGCCGCCTTTCGGCACCGGTTCGCCGAAGGCGACCACCCGGGGACTGCTCGAAACTCCGTATTTTGGATCGATCCGGCTCAATTTGCCCGATGAACTACAGTTGGCCAGCATCAGGCACGCGCCAGCGGCCGCTACAACGCATGCAGCACGTCCGATTCGATCTGAATCTGATTTCCCCATCGGTCCCCAAAACCCGCTTTCCGACGCGATACCACGCATCCACGCGCCGGTCGGCATGATCCGGCCCACGCCCCCATCACGCCAGCGAACATATCTCAGCGCAAACACGGCGGAAATGGGGAGAGCCAGCGGCAGACCAAACGCGTGGTAAATCAAAGCTTGTTGCCCGGCACGATCAGCCGCCCCTCACGCCGGACTGATCGAAAGCAACGCCAACCCTGTTCTTCTTGATCCAGATCACCCGGCAGCGCCGAATCACGCGGTCCTTCTCGGTCATGAGCTGAAAATCCGACGGGACAAAAGTTGGATCCGGGACTTCGAGAGCGGCTCCCTCGGGGGATACGTTCAATAGCCGGCACCGCATGCTCAGCCCGCCCGCGGAAATATAAGCCGGTTCGTCGATCCCGACTCGCAGATGTTTGCGGCGATCTTCCATGGGTGATTTCATCGTCTGCAGGAACGTTTGATGTCGGATTCGCGTGTGGCCAATTATCGCGCCGCGTGCAGGCTTACTCTCTCTTGCTAGATGAATTCTAGCGCGACCAGCCTAACGAAACACAAATATGCCTGACGTTCGGTAGCGTTGCCCGCTTTAATTACCTCGCCGGGAGCATCCCGGCGGTCCCCTCTCTCCCCCATCGATCCCAGGCGGCGAGCGCACGTTTGCGCCCCGGGCGGCACAAGGCGAAAATCGACGAGCGCCGCTTCGGCTCAAGATCAAAATACCTTCATATTACTGTGATATATATCACTTTATTGGGCAGTTGAAATTTTCCTGAAAGGAAAACCCGGGCAGCGTGCCGGATCATGTCTCGCCAATCCGACGTGTGAAAAACCTCTTCGCATTGCGCTCCGACAAGGCGTGCGCTAAGCGATCCAAGCTCCCGAATGGAAGGGTGGCCGAGTGGTTTAAGGCACCGGTCTTGAAAACCGGCGTGCCCGCAAGGGTACCGTGGGTTCGAATCCCACCCCTTCCGCCACGCGTTCCGCCGCTGGACGAACGCCAGCCCGCGTGAGCTGCGGTTGACGGCAATCGTAAATGAATGGCTGGCGCACGAAACAGGCGGGTGATCAGACCGTAGAGCCTTTCCGCTTCCGATGAAATCAGAAGCGGAACTCTATGTTTATTCGACGCGTTTTCGTTACGCGAGCCGATAGCCGCTTTGTTTGAAAACGCTCTGGCTTTCCGACGAATGGGCTCTCCCCCTGCAATATCCAGATTGGCTGGTTTTCTCCGGTTTCTGGCCAATGCCGACGCCCTTCATCCCGGATGACCTGCGGCGTGCGTAGACGAACCATAGGTTATTACGGCGGCGATGCACCTGCGACGAACTGGCTGACCGGGATCATCGACGGATCGGATGATGCGATCGTCAGCAAGAACCTGAACGGCATCATCCAGAGCTGGAACGATGGCGCGACGCGCCTGTTCGGATACTCCGCGGACGAGGCGATCGGTAAACCGCTCGCGATCCTGCCCCCGGAGGATCGGCTGCATGAAGAGCCGACGATCCAGGCGCAAATCTGGCGTAGCAGGTTGAGCGTTGCCGCCAACGGCGACCAGGTTCGGCTGGTGTGGCGGGAAACTGGCGGGCCGGTGCCTTCAGCCGGGCTGTCAGGGTTTGGCAGCCGGCTTGAACGAAGCGTGATGGTCGCCCTGAATGCGATGATCGAGCGCGATTGGCGCCTGACCGGCCTCGTGGCCACGATCACCATCCCCAAGAGAATTCTGATAGCCTGACCATAAGTTTTCGAGTGAAGCAGGTCCTCAAGCTCGACCCGGGGATGGCACATCAGTTCGCGTGAGGAAAAGATGTTGAATCAAAATCTTGGAACGAGTTTCTGATTCCATTTGGGAGCAACAAAGGCTCCAGGTCTGCGTTGGACCCTCGCAGGTCCCAGGCGCACGCCAAATGCGTCCCCGTCACGAGGCTTTGGGACGCGGGCTGTTGTCGTCAACAGACCAGCAGATGGCCCGCATGGAGCCAGGCCCCGCCGGGAAAATCTGCGATTGGTGCGCTCGGAGGGACTCGAACCCCCACGATGTTACTCACTGCCACCTCAAGGCAGCGCGTCTACCAATTCCGCCACGAGCGCTTTGGATCGGAGCCGAGGCTCGCGCCCCGACCGGATCAACGGCGCCGATGTAACAAAACAACGGTGGGGGGACAAGGCCCGCGGAACGTTCTTCCCCGAGCCAAAACGCTTCGAGACAGCATTACCTCGGCGCTATAACAATACTGGAATCAGGGGTTTCGGACGTGCTCTTGACCCCCGTCAATCTCGGGTCCGTCCCCTGCGGGTCGCAAGCTCGCGCTTACCTGCGGTCTGGCGTTCTTGGCAGCATCTGTTTGACTTCGACGGCGATGCGGTTGCGGTTGACCATCACCACCCCGCTGGCGACCGGCATGTTGTTGGCGAGGATCTTGACCTCGTCCTGCTCGGTGGCGTCCAGTTCGATGATGGCGCCGCGGCTGAGCCTCATCACCTGATGGACGGGCATCGACGTGGTCCCCAGGACCACCATGAGATCGACGGATACTTTATCGAGCGTCGCCACGAATACGGACTCACGGACCATGCAATTGATACGGTCCAAGACCACCACGTTATGGTTAGACAATGGTTAATGACCGCCAGCTTCTCGATTTGAAGCCGTTCGCAGCCTCGCCCGGCTATCCCGTCGATTGGGTCTTGTCCGAGGCGCCGGTGCCCTATCCGGAGGCTGTTGCCGTCATGGAGGCACGGGCGGCCGCGATCGCCTCGGGCGAAGCGTCGGAACTGGTCTGGCTGCTGGAGCATCCCCCCCTCTACACCTCCGGCACCAGCGGGCGCGAAGGCGATCTGCTGCAGACCCGGTTTCCGCTGTTTTCCACCGGCCGCGGCGGCCAGATGACCTATCACGGCCCCGGCCAGCGCGTGGCCTATGTCATGCTCGACTTGAAGCGCCGCCGCCCCGACGTGCGGGCGTTCGTCGCCGGACTGGAGGAATGGATCATCCGAACGCTCGGCGCTTTCGACGTCAGGGGCGAACGGCGGCAGGACCGGGTCGGCGTCTGGGTGGCGCGCCCGGACAAGGGACCGGGCTATGAGGACAAGATCGCGGCGATCGGCGTGCGGCTGCGCCGCTGGATATCGTTCCACGGCGTCTCGCTCAACGTCGATCCCGACCTCAGCCATTTCGACGCCATCGTGCCCTGCGGCGTCACCGATCCGCGCTACGGCGTCACCAGCCTCGCCGATCTCGGCCTTCGCATCGGGCTGGCGGATGTCGACATCGCGCTCCGGCGCGCGTTCGCAGAGGTGTTCGGGCCTTCAGACCTGCATACGACGAAAAAAGACACCTGACCTCCTCTCCGCTGCTCGTACGCCGCGCAGTTCACAGACCGCAACGCAGGCAAGCCTGAGTCCGGATCGCCTATACCGTCGGAAGTTGTGAGAAGCGCTCGCCTGGCCGGATCAACTTCAAGGCGTCCGCCATCACCGGCCGATCCTCGACCGCATCGACGCGCGCGAATTCCGGTCCGTTCCGGCAGCGCGCCACCATGTCGGCGACGGCTTCGGCCTGCCCCTTGAATAAGGCCTCGACGCTGCCGTCGCGACGGTTGCGCACCCAGCCGGCAACGCCGAGACGGATCGCTTCGATCATCGTCCAGTAGCGGAAGCCGACGCCCTGGACGCGGCCGCGGATGACGATCTGACGAACCACATCGTCCATTAGCGTTTCATTTCCGACAACCTCACACCGCGGGCAGGCAAGGCTTCAAGGCACTAGAGTCTATTTCAACTGCGTTGAATCAGACTCGTCGCTTATCTTTTTGTTTGAGCATGATCTTTTCCGAAAACCGGTTTCCACTTTTCGGGATCATGC